>CACXHG010000094.1 GCA_902767355.1 uncultured Bacteroidia bacterium | reverse complement strand
TTTTTCCACTGCATAAACCCTACGAACTCCAGGGGCAGCAGATACAGCACGTTGAGCGCAGTTTCGCCGTAGTAAGTTGCTTTATAAGAAATAATTGCGTACAGGGCGCACTGGATTCCGCCAAAAATGTAGGTGCCCAGCTTGCCTTTGCCGGTGAGTACCACAGAAATGGCGCCGCAGGTGGCGCTGATTATCGCCATCAGGCTGTCGCCGGTGATGATGGACGGAATAAGGATGGCCAGCGTACATACGGCCAGATATAATAATTCATACCATTTCCAGCCGGAAGTTTCCAGTTTAAAATATTCTTTCAGCGTCATAGCAGGCGCAAAGGTAGCAAAAAAAACAGGCCGAACCAGTGGTTCGACCCGCGGATATATATAGTATTTGTGCGGGATTTTACTCCTCCTCGAGGCGCAAATGCTGTACGTAGATGGCTTTGTTCTTCTGCTCCCTGCGGATCACAGAGGGTTTGCGGAACTCACGACGGCCGCGAAGCTCGCGTACGATACCGGTTTTTTCGAATTTGCGTTTGAACTTCTTGAGAGCCTTCTCGATGTTCTCACCTTCTTTAAGTTGTACGATAATCATAATTTGCTACACCTCCTTTTTTTAGGGACTGCAAAGATAAACAAGTTTTTCTTCCCGACAAATTTTTGTTATCTTGGCAGTTGTGGAAGAGAAGTTTTTGGAATACATACGCACCCAGCGGCGTTATTCGCCCCGCACCGTCGCGCTCTACCGCGAGGCGATAGACGGCTTTTACGCTTTTGCCCTGCCGGAAGCCGGTAGTGTGGACGACGCCCTTCTCAAGGAGATACTCTCGCCGCAGATTATCCGCGGTTACATCGCCCAGGGTCTGGAAGACGGCCTGAGTCCGCGCACAATGAATCTCAGGCTGTCGGCCCTCTCCAGCTTCTGCTCTTATCTGGTGCGCAGCGGCTTTATCGCTTCCAATCCCGTGCACAAGGTCTATAGGCCCAAAGAAGACCGTCCTCTGCCGCAATTCTATACCCAGGCCAGCATGGACGCCTATTTTGACGACAGCGCGCAGCAGGCCCGGGAAGATGCGGCGGCAGCTGAAGACGGCAAGGAGCCGTATTCCGAGCTCCGCGAGCGGATGATAATCCTGATGCTGTATGTCACCGGGATGCGTCGCGCAGAGCTCTGTTCGCTTGTAAAGAGCGACTTCGACGCTGCCCGCCAGGTGTTTCGCGTGACCGGCAAAGGCGATAAAACAAGAGAAATTCCCATTCCGGATAGGATTTGTAAAGAAATATTATTATATTTGAAAAGACTTGACGAGGCTTTCCCGGGCAATGCATCTGGCTGGTTTTTTGTAACAGATAAGGGCAGGCAGTTGTACCCGGCGTTTGTGAACAATGTAGTGGCAAAGGCTCTCGGAGGCAAAGACGGTTTCAGCGGCAAAAAGACGCCGCACGTGCTCCGGCACACCCTCGCCACCCACCTGCTCAACAACGGGGCCGACATCAATAGTATAAAAGAGATGCTCGGGCATTCGTCGCTGGCGGCCACCCAGGTCTACACGCACAACAGCTTCGAGCAACTAAAAGCAACATATTTAACCGCTCATCCAAGAGCAAAAAAACGGAGGTGATATGGAAATCAAGATTCAGTCAATCAAGTTTGACGCAGATCAGAAGCTTATCGATTATGTAAACCGCAAGGTAGGCAAACTGGAGAAATTCTATGAGGACGCGGTTCGCTGTGAGGTATCCCTCTCGTTGCTTCCCGACCCCGCCAACAAAAATGCCATGGTCAGGATTCTGATCCCGGGCAGCGAAGTGGTTGTGGAGCGCAACGCGGACACATTCGAGAATGCAGTCACCGAATGTGTGGGAATTCTCAAGGAAAAACTCGTCTCTGTAAAGGAAAAACGCTACAAATAGTCTAGAAAAACAAATCCGCCAGTTCTTCGACTCTGACGGGTCCGAAATAGTCGCCGGGAGAAAGCTTCGCTATTGCTCCGGCGACTTTTTCTTTTGTGTGTTCGCAGCCCGTCATCCGCGAGCAGAATTCCTCTATGGGTCGGGTGAAGAAGAAGTCCCCGTTTATATGCAGGCTGCCGATGCGGCCGTCCGCTACGTCGAAAGACACTTCGACAAGGCCGCAGGGCAGTTTGGCGCTGTTGTTAAACCTGTATCTGGGAGATGCGGCAAAATTCCAGCTGTCCTGGCTGTATTTGTCCCGGGCAAGGGCCTCGATGGCCTTCATGTCAGCTTCTGAATAGTCGTAGCGAGTCAGGTCCTTGCCTATGAAATCTCCGAGATAGGCGATAAAATCTTCGCAGCTGGTTGCCTGGCGCAGGTGGCTGGAGATGTTGGTCACGCGGCTGATGTTGGATTTTACGGCTTTGTCTGAGTATTTGATGCTGCGGTTTTTGAGGGCGCCGGCCAGCTTGTTCATATTGGTGGCGAACAGCAGCGTGCCGTGCTGCAGCACGCGGTCTTTGGCCACGCAGAGGGCGTTGCCGGAGAATTTGCGGCCGTCGATGGTGAGGTCGTTGCGGCCTTCGAGGCGGGCGTCGATGCCGAGATTCTGCAGGGCGGCGAGTATGGGGGCGGTGAAGCGCCGGAACATATCCGAGGTGCCTTCTTCCGGTCTGTACGTGTCGAAAAAGCTGAAGTTCACGTTGCCAAGGTCGTGGAACACCGCTCCGCCGCCTGTAAGGCGTCGCACCACGGCAATGCCGTTCTGCTTCACATAGTCTATGTCGATTTCTGCCAGGGCGTTCTGGTTTTTGCCTATCACCACGCAGGGCGAGTTGCGCCACAGGCGGAATACCGGCTCCGAAAAGCTGTGCAGCAGGTATTCTTCTGCGGCAAGGTTCAGGTAGGGGTCCGTTTGTCTGTCAACTATAAAAATCATTGGCCTGGCTATTGACTTCTGACGGCAAATGTAGTATATTTGTAGCAAGTTCAACATAAATAGAGCAGGAGGATTGAGGTGAGAGATGTCTTTTCCGAGATTGCCCTGATATGCGCAATCTTTTTTTGTTTTATCCCGGCGGCGGGGCAGGATTTAGAGTCGGCCATCGAGCAGATGGCAGAGGACGGCGCGTCCGAGGCCGATGTGGAGGATTATATCCAGCAGTTTAAAGAGCGCCGCCGGCATGCCCTGGACCTGAACGCCGCCTCGCGTCAGGTTCTGGAATGCAGCGGGCTGCTGACCCGCTTCCAACTGGAGAGCCTGCTGGACTACCGCAGGGACTACGGCCGCATACTGTCGCTGCAGGAACTGTCTATGATAGACGGCTTTTCTGCCGATTTCGTGCGGCAGATATCGCCGTTGGTCACCCTGACCGGCGCCGGGTGCCTGGCGCCGCCAGCTCTCGAAATCCGCTCCCGGTATAAATATAAAGCCGGGCAGGCGGGCCTTTATCAGTATAACCGCATCCTGGCAAGTTCGGGGCACTGGCAGGCCGGCCTGCTGGCAGAGAGCGATGCGGGCGAAAAGCCGCTGGCGGACTATCTTGGCGGCTATATCGGCTTCGAAAAGGGCCCGCTCAAGTTGTATCTGGGCGATTATGGCGCCAGTTTCGGGCAGGGACTTGCCCTGTGGAGCAATTATACCTTCGCCTCGCCCGCGAGTCCTTCGGCCCTGCTGATGCGGCCCCGGGGAATTGCTCCTTACAAGTCCTGCGACGAGACCCGGGCGCTGCGCGGACTGGCCCTGCAGTATGCCCCGGGCAGGGACTGGAGCCTGAGCGCGTTCGGCTCCGTGCGCGGCGTGGATGCCAAAGTGGGGGAGGGCGGGTACACTTCCATCCAGACCAGCGGCTATCACCGTACCCTCTATGAGAAAGCCTGCAAGGGGGCCATGCGGGAGTATCTTGTCGGCTTCAACGCCTCTGTCGGCCGGGAGAACCTGCAGGCCGGGATATGCGCGGTGGCCTATTCTTTCAGCGAGCGCAATGCCCGTAAAGTGTACGCATACAACCAGTGGCAGATGTACGACGGCTGGCACGCCAATGTCTCGGCCGACGTGGTGGCGCGCTTCGGACACTGCCGCATTTTCGGCTCCCTGGCCCTGGACCGCGGCCTGCACCTCGCGGCGATAGCCGGCCTGGTGTACGTCCCCTCGTATGATTTCGAGGCTTCGCTCAGGGCGCGGTACTACGACAAGGGCTATATCGCCGCCCACGCCGGGGCATATTCCACCATCTCTTCGGTGTCCAATCAGGCCGGCATCTCTGCCTGCGTGCTGCTTCGCCCGGCAAAGGGCCTGCAGTTGACCTCCTTCACCGAGCTGGTGCACTATCCCTGGCTGCGCTATCGCGTAGATGCGCCTTCCAGCGCGGTTTATGAAAAGTTGCGGGTGGAATATGCGTCCGGGCGCTGGACTTTTTCGGCGCAGGACCACTTCGTGTGGCAGAGTTGCGACGATTCTTTCCGCCACAGCCTGAAATTTGTGGCAAAGGCGGACTGCGGCATTTGGCGGGCATCGCTCAGGATGGGGGAGGTGCTGCTGAAAGAAGCCGGCTCCCTGAGCTCGGGTTTTGCCTGCAGCGCAGAGCTGAGCGCGGACTTTTTCCGCCGCCGGCTGAGTGCTACTGCTGGCTTGTCGGTCTTTGACACAGCTGGTTATCAGACCCGCGTCTATATTTACGGCAGCGATTTGCCTTCCAGCGTCAGTTTTTTGTACTATTACGGCAAGGGAATTGCAGCAAGAGCTCTCGTTAAATTAAAAGCATGGCGAAAGTGCGCTCTGAGCGCTCTCGCCGTGTGGTCTCAGGCTATGGATATCCGCCTGCAGGCAGACTTTAATTTTTAAGAACTCAAAACAATTGTTAAATTTGTCGGTTAAGCAAAACATTTCTTTCAATGGGTAAGACAATAGCGATAGCCAATCAGAAGGGCGGAGTGGGCAAAACCACCACTGCCGTCAATCTTGCGGCGTCGCTGGCCACCCTTGGAAAGAGTGTCCTGCTGGTCGATGCCGACCCTCAGGCGAATGCCACCGCCCACATGGGCTTCGACCCGAACATGGAGTGCGGCCGCTCGCTCTATGAGGCGATAGACGGCAAGATGACCCTGGAGCAGGCGATGGTGGATACCCGGCAGCCCAATCTCAAACTGGTGCCGTCGCACATCAATCTGATAGGGGTGGAAGTGGAGCTGCTTGAGCGGCGCGGCCGGGAGACGGCCCTCAGCAAGGTGCTGGATCCCGTCAAGGCCGGCTTTGACTATCTGCTGCTGGACTGTTCGCCTTCGCTGGGGCTGCTGACCATCAATGCCCTCACTGCCTCCGATACCGTCATAATCCCGGTCCAGCCGGAGTATTTCGCGCTCGAAGGCCTCGGCAAGCTGCTCAACACCATAAAGCTGGTGCAGGACAAGGTCAATCCCAATCTCGGCATAGAGGGCTTCCTGTTTACAAATTACGACAGCCGCATCAAGTCGCACAATCAGGTGGTGGACGAGATACGGGCCCATTTCCCGGACAAGGTCTTCAAGACCATCATAGGCCGCAGCAACACCCTTTGCGAGGCTCCCTCGGCAGGGCGCCCGGCAATACTCTACAACCCTCAGTCGGCCGGAGCCGGATATTATATGAACCTTGCAGAAGAACTCATCAAGAATAATCCCGAAACGGTCTGATATGCGTAAACTCTGGTCCATACTGGCATTGCTGCTGATAGCCTCCATGCAGGCTTTCGGCCAGGGTATATTCAGGCAGAACGGCTCCATGACCGGCGTTCCCGGCGAAAATGTCACCACGTCCGATTATAAAGAAGGCGAAAACGACACCGAGGCGGATACCCTCCAGGGTTTTTCTTTCAAGCACCTCACGCGCGGCCTGCACCACAAGGAGCCGCTGCGCCCGGGTTATGCTCTGCTGGGTTCGGCCATCATGCCCGGCCGCATACAGATTTACAACAAGGATTACTGGAAACTGCCCGTGGTCTATGGCGGCATCGGAGCCGGCATAGCCGGCGGCCTGATGTTCAACGAAAAATATCATCAGACCGGCGACAGCCGCTATGCCACCTACCGCACGCTCTGCTATGCCGGGGCGGCGATGGTCTATTGGGGGCAGATGCTCGACGGCGTGGCCGGCCTCAGCGACAGCCGCACTCCGGATCCCGGCAAGGCGGCGGTTTTCTCGGCCCTGCTGCCCGGCCTGGGCCAGGCCTATATCGGCGATTGGTGGCATATTCCCATCTGGTGGGGCGGGCTGGGCGTGTGCGCCTACACCTTCCACCTGAACAGCATGCAGTACAAGCGCTACAAATACATCTTTATGCTGGCCAGCGACAAGGATTCCGGCTACACGGGCCACATCAACCTCACGCAGGCCACAACCTACAAGGATCTGTATCACCGCTACCGCGACTATTCGGTGGTGGCGACCATCCTGGTGTACGCGCTCAATATCATAGACGCCAACGTATTTGCCTACATGAAGGACTTCAACGTGAGCGACGATCTGTCGTTCAACCTGGAGCCGGCGCTGATAGACAACCTCGACAACCAGTGGCTGCCGCAGCCGTCTCCGCCGTCCTTCGGCCTGAACATGACATTTAATTTTTAATCACATACACATCCATTTTTTTCAATGTACTCTCATCACAATTTTTCATTTAAACGGCTTTTAACACTAGTATTTTTAATCACATTTTCCATTGCCGCTTCGGCACAGCGGCCCCGCATCGAGACCAAGAGGGTCCTGAAAGACTCCATTGCGACGCTTCTGGACAGGATAGATTCCCTGCAGAAGGCCTACGACGAGATGGTGTCCGCCCCGTTTGAAGAGATAGCCCTGGTTTCTGACGAAGACGGAGAGGAAGAGGAAGACGACGAAGACCGCATGTTCGACACGGATTCTGCGCTCGTGGCCTGGTACGACAACCTCAGCCGCCACAGCCAGGACGACGAGGAACTGATGGAAGTGGGCGAGATGAAGTATGCTTCGGAGATTCCCGACGAAGTGTACATCGAGCGCCTGAACCGCATCAACACTTCCGTCAAGATTCCCTACAACGACGTCGTACGCAGCTACATAATTTACTATACGCAGAAGATGTCCAAGGCCAAGATCTCGCGCATCGTCGGACTGTCGTCATATTATCTGCCCATTTTCGAGGAGATATTCGACCAGTACGGCCTGCCGCAGGAACTGGCCAAGGTCTCCATCATCGAGTCGGCGCTCAACCCCATGGCCGTTTCCCGCGTGCGAGCTGCGGGAATGTGGCAGTTCATGCGTCGCACGGGCACTCAGTACGGCCTGGAAATCAACGAATATGTGGACGAGCGTTTCGACTATCTCAAGGAGACTCACGCCGCGGCCAAGTACCTGCGCGACGCCTATGATATTTTCGGCGACTGGTCGCTGGCGATAGCTTCTTACAACTGCGGTCCCGGCAATGTGAACAAGGCTATCCGGCGTGCCGGCGGCGGACGCGATTTCTGGGATGTGTATAAATATCTGCCCCGCGAGACCCGCGGCTATGTGCCCGCCTTTATCGCGGCCATGTACACCATGGCCTACTATCGCGAGCACAACATCGTGCCGTCGCACGTGGACACTCCGCCCCAGGTAGATACTTTCCATATCAGCAACAACCTGCATTTCGGCCAGATTGCGGAGTGCGTGGGCATCAGCACCGAAATGCTGCGCAATCTCAACCCCGAGTATGTGAAAGATATCATTCCCGGCAAGAGCAAGACCCGCGTGCTCAAACTTCCCTACAGCTTTTCCGGCGCCTTCATAGATGTGCAGGACACCATCTATGCCTACAAGGACAGCATTTTCTTCGACCCCGTCCGCGTCAAGGCGGTCAGCTCCGGGGTAAACCGCACCTCCGGCAGCGGTTCGGTGAGCAGCGGCTCGTCGGCTCCGTCTTATTATGTATATACGGTCAAGAGAGGCGACAGCCTGGGCAAGATTGCATCGCGCAACCACACCACCATCGCCAAGATCAAGCAGTGGAACCGTCTCAAACGCGACACCATAGTGCCCGGGCAGAAGCTGCGCATCTACACCGGCAAGGGCCCCAGCGTGTCTTCGTCTTCTTCGTCTTCTTCGTCTTCGAAGAGCGTTGCCACAACCTCCAAGGGCGGCTATGTGATGTACACTGTCCGTCGCGGCGACACGCTCTACAGCATCGCCAACAAGTTCAGCGGCGTCAGCCTCAACGATATCATGAAGCTCAACGTCCTGACCCGCAAGTCCAAGATATACGCAGGGCAGAAGCTGAAGATAAAGAAGCAGTAATGCTTTCAATAAATTTGGAGTTGCAAAAAGTTTTTATACCTTTGCAGACCCAAACCCTTTGGTGCCATAGCTCAGTTGGTAGAGCAAAGGACTGAAAATCCTTGTGTCCCTGGTTCAATTCCCGGTGGCACCACA
>CACXHG010000093.1 GCA_902767355.1 uncultured Bacteroidia bacterium | reverse complement strand
GTGACCATCTTGCCGAAGCCGAACTTG
This sequence comes from uncultured Bacteroidia bacterium, assembly GCA_902767355.1. Lineage (GTDB taxonomy): Bacteria > Bacteroidota > Bacteroidia > Bacteroidales > UBA932 > Equibacterium. Next base: position 4,413 of record CACXHG010000093.1, on the reverse strand, counting down.
TCGGCCAGGATACCGCCCACCAGCGGGAAGAAATATACAAACATCAGAAACGAGCTGTAGATAAGGCCGGCGGTACTTGCCGACAGGCCGAAGTTAGCCCTCAGGAACAGGGCGAACACGGCAATCATGGTGTAGTAGCCGAAGCGTTCGCCGGTGTTGGCCAGCGCAAGGGCGAATAGACCTTTGGGTTGTCCTTTAAACATAATAATTCAAGTTATCAGTTATTTCTTGGGTGCATTCTCCAGAACCTTCACTACAAAGTCCCAGAACTTGCCTACGGAGGCGACATTCACGCGCTCGTCGGGGGAATGGGGCGAGCAGAGGGTCGGGCCTATCGACACCATGTCCAGACCCTTGTAGGTGGCGCCGATTATGCCGCATTCCAGGCCGGCGTGAATGGCCATTACCTTGGGTTCTACGCCGTACATATCCTTATAGACCTTTTTCATGACCGCCAGGATGGGCGATTTCATGTCGGGCTGCCAGCCGCTGTAGCCGCCTTTGAAATCCACCTTGGCCCCGGCCAGCTCCATTACGGAGCGCATGCTCTCGGCGAGGTAGTTCTTGGCGCTGTCCACGCTGCTGCGCAGCAGGCACTCTATGTCTATACTGCGGCCATTGCTGCGCACCATGGCCAGGTTGTTGGAGGTCTCCACCAGGCCGGGCACGTCGGCGCTCATGCGGGTCACGCCGTTGGGGCAGCCGAGCACGGCCTTGGCCATCCTAAGGGCAACGCCGCCGCGCATCACGCGGGCTGCCTGATGGGGCTCTGCGAACATTTCGAAAGCGGCGTCCACGCTGCCTATCTCGTTTTTGATGGCATCGCAGGTGTAGCTTATTATCTCATTGAAGTCGGCCACTTTGCCAGCCGGAACGCCCACGACGGCGATGCACTCTCGGGGGATTGCATTGCGCAGGTTGCCGCCGGCGATGGAAGCCAGGCGGCCGTCTATGTCGCGCAGGATGGGCACCAGGGCGCGGGCCATGGCCTTGTTGGCGTTGCCGCGGCCCTCGTTTATCTCCATGCCGGAGTGGCCGCCGCGCAGGCCCTTGACGGTGATTTTAAAGAACTTATAGCCCTTGGGAGCGTTTTCTACCCGGTAAGGGAAGCTGAACTTGGCGTCCAGGCCGCCGGCGCAGCCCACATATATCTCGCCCTCGGTCTCGGAGTCGAGGTTGAGCAGTATGTCGCCCTTGAGCTTGCCCTTTTCCAGGCCGAAGGCGCCGGTCATGCCGGTCTCCTCGTCTATGGTGAACAGGGCCTCTATCGGGCCGTGTTTGAGATCTTTAGCTTCCAGAATGGCCATCGCCGTGGCCACGCCCATACCATCGTCGGCGCCCAGGGTCGTGCCGCGGGCCTTGACCCATTTCTCGCCGTCAATCTCGTATTCATAGGCCTCCACGGGGTCTTTTTCCCAATCGTGGGGGGTGTCGGCATTATTCTGCGGCACCATGTCCAGGTGGGACTGGAGTATGATGCCCTTGCGGCCTTCCATGCCCGCTGTGGCGGGCTTGCGGATTATCACGTTGCCCAGCGGGTCGCGGTAGGTTTCCAAGCCGTGGTCGTGGCCGAATTTCTCTATGAATTCCACCGCCTTGTACTCTTTCTTCGAGGGGCGGGGCACTTGGGTGAGCGCATAAAAGTTTTTCCAGACGCGCTCGGGCTTAAGATTAGCTATCGTACTCATATTGTGTTACTTAAGAGGGAATGTCAAGGTTTCGCCAAGCTGATAGACGGGGATGCGGGTCTGCAGCAGCATCTGACTGCCGTCCATAACCCTGGCGGTGGCGGTGCGGGGGATGCGGTAGTATATGCCGTCGCCCTTTGCCGAGGCAGTGGCCACCAGCTCGTCCAGCTCCAGGTCGAGCACTATGGGGCGGCCGCTGAGGTCGCTGGCGGGCAGCAGGCCTTCGGTGTCGGACAGGCGGAAGGCCACGTATTTCTGTTCTTTGCGGTCGGCCTGCGGCACTACGTCAAAGTTCATGGTCTGCACCGTCTCCACCGTGGTACCGTAGAAGAGGCTCATATACTCCTGCTCCATGCGCAGCAGCTCTGCGATTGCGGCAGCCATGGCCTCGCCGCTGTAGGTCGCGTCGGTGTCGCCGGTCACGATGGCCATGCGCATGCTGCGCAGCTTGAAGATGGTCGCAGCGGTTTCGGCGGCCTTCTTCTCTGCCGATTTCTCTACCACCTGGCTCTGGGAAACCGCCACGCGCTCGTAGCCATTGGCGGTTTTTACGGTTTTATAGAGGGTTGTGGTGGCGGTGGAGAGGTTGTCATCCACGTCTTTGCCGGCAAAGCGGTCGTTGCCCACCAGAGAGGGGAAGCGCCACATCTCTTCCTTGCCGGTATAGCTGTCGGAAGCCACCACCAGACCCTGCGAGCAGAGCGCCAGATAGTCGGCAGACTTGCCCTTGAGGTTGACGCTGTAGCGCACAGAAGGGTCGGCCTCGAGATAGGGCACCAGTTTGATGGATTTCAGATAATAGTTTACCTCATTGGAGGTGCGGGCCTCGCTGCCCATATACTTTTTGGCATACTGGGCGTAGGGGCCGGCGATGAAATCTTCGCGCACGGCATCTACATTGAAGGTGATGCTGGTGACAGGCAGGGAATATACCACTGCTCCTGCAGGAGCGCTCTTGCCCTGCGTAAGAATCTGGGCCGAAGCCCCTTGACAGATGACCAGCAGCGCGGCTGCCAGCAGTGCAATAAAGGTTTTTTTCATATCGTATCTATTTATTCTTTCTCTTTCCTGCAATTGTAAGGCCACAGGTTTTTCCAGCGGCGGTGGCTCCATAGCCAGTTATACTTGCGGGACAATATGTCCCTCTCGAGGGCTGCCGCATAGGCGTCGGTTATCTCGCCGGGGGCCATCTGCGAAGCGTCGGAACAAATTTGCGAAATTTTAATGACATATCGGCCCCTTTTTTCCCTGTCGAGGTAAATATACAGCACCGGGAGTGCCATTTTGCGCGCAATCGCCTCGCCGCCAAGGGTCCATTGCGTCTCCAGTCCCAGGAAAGTATTGGCCTTGGGGGCGCCCATTATCGGGTATTGGTCGGATAGGAAAAAGTACACCCGGCGCTCGTTTTTCTTCTCCAGCATGAAGCGCAGCACCTTGTGGGAGGCCACTATGGAATCGGGGCTGTGCAGCCGTGCGCGGCGCAAAATCAGAAACAGCTCGTCTGCCAGGCGGCTGTGCGGCTGCTGATAGGCCACTGTCATATCCTTGCGGCCAAATGCCGGCTGCGCCATATAGCAGGGCACGTTGCTGGCCAGCTCCCAGTTGCCGGTGTGCGCCAGCAGGGCCATCACCGAGCGGCCACTCTCATAGGCCCGGTTCAGCACCCGCTCGCTGTCGGCATCTATGCGGTAGAAGCCGCGGCGGCGGATGTGCTCCCCGCTGCGCGTCAGCGACCAGATGATCTCCACCACCAGGTCGCCCAGCCAGGAGTAGTAGTCGCGGGCAATCCTGGCGCGCTCTTGGCCGCCCATCCTGGGGAAAGCCCCCTCCAGATTGGTCTCAATCACGTCCCGGCGATATTTGAAAACATCCCGCAGCAGCCAGCTCAGAATGTCCGCAAACAGATAGTGCACCCGCAGCGGCAGCAGCGAGAGCAGATATAGCGGGAGCGCCAGCAGCCAGGCCAGGATCTTGTACATAATCTCGGCTTATAGATACGGGGCGGCGGCGTCCTTGGCCGAGAGAATTATTTCGTCGGGGTCCAGCATCCAGTCCACGCCTATCACGGGGTCGTCCCAGCGGATGGCACCTTCGGCCTCGGGGGCATAGTAGTTGTCGCATTTGTATTGGAACACGGTGTCATCTTCCAGCACGGCAAAGCCGTGGGCGAACCCCCGCGGTATATAGAGCATGCGTTTGTTGTCGGCCGAGAGCACCACAGAAACGTATCTGCCCCAGGTGGGAGAACCCTCGCGGATGTCCACCGCAACGTCCTGTACGCTGCCCTTTACCACCCTCACTATCTTGGCCTGGGCGCGGTCGCCCTTCTGGAAATGCAGGCCGCGCAGCACCCCCCGTTTCGCCGACCAGGACTCGTTGTCCTGCACAAAATCCACCGGCGCCACGTTGGCCGCAAACTCGTCGGCGCGGAAACTCTCAAAAAAATAGCCCCTCTCGTCGCCGAACACCTTCGGCTCTATAATCACCGGGCCCTCTATATTTGCCTTGATGTAGTTCATATTTTACAAAATTAAGCATTATCTTTGGAAATATGAATACTATCAAAACTGTGGCAGTTTATCTGGGTTCGAGGGCGGGCAGAAGGCCCGAATATGTCCGGAATGCAAACCGGCTGGGGCAGCTGCTGGCCTCAAGCGGCATCGGCATAGTCTATGGCGGGGCGTCGGTGGGCACCATGAAGGCCCTGGCCGAAGGCGCGCTGGCC
>CACXHG010000092.1 GCA_902767355.1 uncultured Bacteroidia bacterium | reverse complement strand
TCTTCGTCCAGGGCGCAGGTCAGCACCGCCACCACGGGGGCGTTGTAGTTTTCGGCTATAATCTTGTGCGCCTGGTCGCGCTCGCCGAAGGCAAAAATGGAAGGGTCCACCAGCACCACGTCGGCATCCACGCCGCCAAAATGGTATTCGCGTCCGCGAATGCCGCTGCTGGAGATGTTGGTCACGCGGAATTCGCCCGAATCCTCCAGGATTGTCTCCAGCCCGGCCACCACCAGGGCTTCGTAGCGCCAGGCGCCCGACTGCCCCCAGAGGCTCACGCCGGTGTCGTGCCAGGTAGAGGGGAAGATGGTGTATTCGCCCTCGGGGCGGTAAACTGTAAAGAAGTTGAGGGGCTCGTGGGCGTAGTTGAGGCCGCCGACGGGCACAATGATGTGGCCCAGGCGCACATTCAGCTCCGGGAAGAACGACTTCTGCAGCCAGAACTGCTCCAACTCCACCTCGCCGCCTTTTTCTATCTCCTGTTCAAACTCGCCGGCCTCTTCGTATTCGCGCTCCAGAGCCACTCCGGTGCCGGTGTGCTCGAACTCTATCTCGGTCTGCATAGTCCAGCCCTTGCCGAAGTCGTAGCCAAGATAGATGACTGCGTGGGGCACATCGAATCGGCCGTGGCCGGGAGAGTCTGCGTAGTTGGAGTGTTTGGCGTATATGTAGGGGCTGTCGCTATAGAAGTTGCGGCTCAGAGCAATCTCTCCGTAACCGCCCACCGTGAGTCGGGATGGCTGCTTGCAGCACTGGGCATCCAGATTGATCGACAGGGCCATCAGAGATGCCGCCGCAGCTATGATGAAGATAGAAGGTTTCATTTGCATCAGCGTCCCTTTTTTAAGCGGCGGCTGCGCCAGGGAGGCGCTGGTCCGCCAAGGAACGGATGCAAAAGTACGGCCGCCCGGCGGGGCGGTCAATCCCAAATAATTAGTAAACTGGGGCGCGGCTTCACCCCTTTTGGGGATTCCGGCCTATTGTTTCCAGACAATGCGGGCGCGCACGCAGTCGCCTTCGGGGCCGCTCACGGCAAAACGCGTCTCGTTTTCCGACATGTCTTCCCAGAACACGTTCACCTTCATGCCGTAGCGCACCTCGTGCATATATACTATCTCGAGGCGGGCCATCTGGCGCTCGTAGAGCGTCTCGATGGGGTAGGCGTCCAGCATCCACTGCAGATACTGCATGGAATTGGTGTGCCCGTTGTAGTCGATGTCGCTGTAAGAGACTTTTACAGTGTGCTTTGCGCTGTTTTCCGGCGCGTCCAGCGGGGGCAGTTTGCCGGGCACCGGCACCGGTACGGACTCGGGGTTGACGCAGGAGAGGATGTTGTTGTCGGTGGTGATGGGGTAGGGCCGGCGGGTGGCCAGATCCAGCATGGTCCATTCGCTTGTGGCATAGCCGATAATGTCGCCCTTGCCGTTCTTGACCACATAGTTTCGCGTAGTGAGCAGTCGGTTGACCTTCTCCACCCAGGTGTCTATGTGGATGGTTTCGTCTTCGTCGGGCATGGCGCTCATCTCTATGGCAATCTTGAGCAGTATCCAGCTGGCGCCGCCGCTGTCTATCATCTTGAAAGCGCCAAAGTTGCGCTCGTTGGCCGCATAGCCTGCGGTGTTCAGCAGGGCGCGTTCGAGCGCCACCGCCCTGAAGTGGCGCCTGCCGTCCAGGTCCTGGGGCTGCACCGTGTAGTCAAATCTGTTTATCAGTCCGTCTATCATAGGCGGCAAATGTACTAATTTTATATCTTTGCGGCTGAGAATCTATCGGAATGAGAGAAATAATTTGCACAAAAAGCGGCATATTGAACGCAGCCGCCCAGTTTCTGGAGATTATCGGTGACCATACGATAATAGCCTTCCAGGGTCATCTGGGTGCCGGCAAGACCACTTTCATAAAGGCTATATGCGATACTCTGGGCGTTGAAGACAATGTCTGCAGCCCCACGTTTACCATAATCAACGAGTACCGCGCCGCCAGCGGAGACAGTGTTTTCCACTTCGATTTTTACCGGGTAGAGAAGCTTCAGGAGGCCCTGGACCTGGGTCTGGAGGAGTATTTCTACAGCGGCTGCCTCTGCCTGATGGAGTGGCCGGAGCGCATAGGGCAGCTGCTGCCCGAAGAGACTGTACGGGTGCAGATAGACCCTGTGGACGAGAATACCCGGAGCATCAAGATAGACCTGTAGCGCGTATGTATGTAGGACTCATATCCGACACCCACGGCAGTTTTGCCGACGACGTCAAGGCCTTTCTGGAGCCGGTGGATGTCATCTGGCACGCGGGCGATTTCGGCGGCAT
>CACXHG010000091.1 GCA_902767355.1 uncultured Bacteroidia bacterium | reverse complement strand
GGTCACAAGACCCTCGTGCCCCAGGTTATCGCCGAGCTCAAGAAGTACGGCCGCGAGGACATCATCGTGGTTGTGGGCGGTGTGATCCCTCCTCAGGACTACGACTTCCTCTACAAGGCCGGTGCCGCAGCCATCTTCGGCCCCGGTACCCGCATCGCCAAGTGCGTCATCGACATCATGAAACTTCTGGGCGAGAAAGAGTAATCTATCCCCCTGTTTTAGCAGCAAACCCGGCCCCTTCGGTCGGGTTTGTTGTTTTATGCTGCCATCTCGACCGAAGCGAGGGCGTCCCCTTTGTCATCTCGACCGAGCGAAGCGAGTGGAGAGATCTCCTACAGCGCGGCCCCGGGCGAGGTCTGCTGAAATGCCGCAGACCTCGCCCGCCTTCTTTTCCTATGCGCCTGATTCACTGGCACTTGCGCGGCAACCCTGGGCGAGGTCCCCCCTACATTGGTGAAGACTTCGCCCAAAACGCACGGACGTCGCCCGATTTTTTTCACCCCAGGCAAGTTTCTATCTGCTTATGCTTTTTGTTAATTTTTGCTTATCTTGCAGATGATTATAATACTATTCGTTATAAAACCTTTATTATTGCTTCTTACCCTACTACTCTCAATTAGTGTTAATGCACAAAAAACCCGGTATACGGGAACAGTGCTTGACGCATCTGACAACGAACCTATAATAGGCGCCACTATTCTAGAACAAGGTACGACAAATGGCACAACTACTGGATTTGACGGACAATTCGAGATAGAGGCTCACAGCGGATGCATTTTCGAAATTTCTCATATATCTTACCATACGCTTGTAACACCGGCTACCCATACTACACTTCCGTATTACTTACAGCCATCCGCCCGCTTCTTTAATAAACCTGTTCTATTTAATAAGAATCAAGAGCTTGCCGAGAATAAGAAAAGCCTAATACACATAAGTAATGAGCATTAGTGCACGCAAAATACCGTGTATCTTGATATTTCTCTTTTTGTCCGCTTGGCTCCATGCCCAGCAGGATAGTATTGCTGTGATCAACGGCAAAACGTTCCGGCAGAGTGGAGACAAGATGTTTCCCGCACCTGATGTATTCGTCAAACTCATATCGGGTGCGGATACGCTTGTCACACAAGCAACTGTGGACGGGTCTTTTCTTTTCGAAGGTGTTAGGACCGGGAAGAAAACTATCATAGCGTCCGGCATTCAATATCATCCTACCCTGACAGAGGTGGAACTCTATCCTGGCAGCAATGCTGTGATGGTGGAGATGCGCGCCAAGTACATGGATTTGATACCTGCATACGTCACGGCCAAGGTCACACCCGTGACCCAGAGAGGAGATACTCTGATATACCATCCTGCCGCGGTCAAGACTATGGATGGTGAGAATGCCATCGAAATACTCCGCTCGATGCCCGGTGTAGAAATCAAGGGAAGCGATGTCATTATCAATGGGCAGAAGGTGGAGCGCGCCTACGTCAACGGCCTGCTGCTGTTCGGAGATAACCCCCTGTCGCCGCTGAATACCATCATGGCGCAGGATGTCAAGGAAATCCGTACATACGAAGAGGCCAGCATTGAGACCCGGATCAAGGGTAACAGCCACGGCCGCAAAGACCGTGTGATAGACATCCTTACCAAAGAGCCACTGGTGAGCGCCTGGGATGCCTATGCCCAGGCGGCTGCCGGAGCCGACGAGGCGCCGAAAGAAGACGGATCGATTCAAGGTCGCTACCATGCCGGAGTCACAGCCAACTTCTTCTCAGAAAGATTTCTGGCATACGTCAACACCTATTCAAACAATCTTGGCAAGCAAGATAATATGCAAAGGACGGGAGCAGTCAACGGCGGCAGCCTGCAGGATTATCACCGCACGACATCCGCCGGCGGCGGTATCCAGAAATACTGGGGAGACCGCCTGCTGGGAAGCAACGTCAGTTTGAGTTACGCCTATAGCAAAGACCTGCGCCGTAGTATGTCTCGGTCGCTGCGTACATATCCGGGTGTCGCCGACAGTCCCGAACGCGCCATAGAAGACAGCTCACAATCCATAGCCACTTCAGGGCAACATCAGATACATCTTTTCTCGACAATCAACGACAAAAAGCTGAAGAACTGGCATATCGAATCATACTGGACATTTGACGGCAGCGAGACCCAAAGCTTACGCACCCAGTGGAACCGCATTGCCGGAGGTAACAATTATGGTATCCGGGAAGAAATAGGGGGCAGGTTGTCCGCCGCGAGCGGCAAGAATTACTTAATATGGCAGGATATGTATTCCACTGCCAGATTCTCTCCCATCGCCAAACTTATTTTCAATTTCAACCCAACCAAGGGCGAGGACTGGACTATCGACACGTTGGCCTCTTCCATCAATAAGAGATACCTTAGCTCAACTGCGGACGGCAGGAATATGGATCTTTCCGCCTATCTTGGCGGAAGGTTAAAGCTCTGGAACAACGACCGCAGCTCATCAGAGATGAATGTCCTCTTGGCAGCTGAATACTTCAAACGTCACAGCCACCAGATTGCATTGGACCTGTGGGATGCCAGCGGAAAGTTGGATGAACCAGTGACAAACATTGCCAACACCTTTGACTTTTACCGGCAGTATATTGCCCTTGG
>CACXHG010000090.1 GCA_902767355.1 uncultured Bacteroidia bacterium | reverse complement strand
GGGGTGCGATAGCGGATCTCGCCTCCCATGCCGGCGAAGGTGTCTGCCATATTGCCGGCCATGCGGATGGAGCCGCCCAAAGGGTAGCCGCTGTCGCCGCTGGCAAAGGTGCTCAAGATGTAAATCAGCGAGAGGGCATTGATGTCGGGTTGGACCACGGCCCCCAGCAGCTGGCGTATCTGCTTGTTAGAGAAGCGCTTGATGTAGCTTCCCGCCGACTGGAGCATGAGCAGCGGGGTGATGAGCACGGCGGGCAGCATGCGCACGTACTCCATGGCGGAGAAGGGGCGGGGGTGCCTGGTCTTGAGTCCGTGCAGGTCGGTAATCGGCTGGTGGAAATGGCGGAAGCACCACACGTGGAACTTCAGGCTAAGGAGTGCGAGCTTGTCCCTGAAGCTGTTTGCCGGCAGGCCGTTGAGGTCGCGGTGGAGGGGGATGCGGTCTTCCCCGTCCACGAGTGTGTAAATCGGGTCCCGGAAATAGACGGGATTGTTTTCCTTAAGGGCTCCGGTCTCTTTCCAGATGCTGTTCAGGGGTATGGAATCGACTGCTCCGATGAGCCAGTGCATGCCGCCCTCGAAGGTAAATCCCTTGCGTTTCCAGCTGGTAGAGAGCCCGCCGGGACCGGTGCCTTTCTCCAGTATCACTGTTTCCCATCCTGCCCGGCGGGCGTAGATTGCCGCCGTGAGTCCGGATATCCCGGCACCGATTACAATAACTTTCATATATGCAAAGGTAAGCCTTTTTCTTCAATTTGTTTGAAATAGGCGTCCGGGAGTGCAATTGTTGAAGGAAAATGCCTATTTTTGCGCGCGATTATGATTCAGCTTCGGAATATTTGCAAAACATACCATGGCGCATCTCCGCTCAAGGTGCTCAAGGGTATCAGCCTGAGTGTGCAGGAGGGCGAACTGGTGAGTATAATGGGCGCTTCCGGCTCCGGCAAAAGTACCTTGCTGAATATCATCGGCATTCTCGATAATTACGACGAAGGCGACTATTATCTGGCCGGACGGCTCATCAAGGGCCTCAGTGAAGACGACGCTAGTATGCTCCGGAACGAGCTGATAGGCTTCATCTTTCAGTCTTTCAATCTGATAGGCTTTAAAAATGCGCTGGACAACGTGGCCCTTCCGCTGTACTACAGGGGTGTGAAGCGCGCCGAGCGCAACGAGATTGCGATGGATTATCTGAAGAAGGTGGGCCTTCAGGACCACTGGAATCACCTGCCCAACCAGCTTTCTGGCGGCCAGTGCCAGCGCGTGGCCATAGCCAGGGCGCTGATTTCCCAGCCCAAGATTATCCTGGCGGACGAACCCACCGGCGCCCTCGACTCCAAGACTACCCAGGAAGTGATGGACATGCTTCTGCAGCTCAACCGCGAGCAGGGGCAGACCATAATCATCGTTACCCACGAACAGGACATCGCCGACCAGACGGACCGCAGGATTTTCATAAAGGACGGCCTGATCTATAAAGACGAACGATAGAGCTATGCTGGAGATGTTTTCAGAAATATTCGCCTCGCTCAGGCACAACACCACGCGCCTGCTGCTCACCGGGCTCTCCACGGCATGGGGCATTTTTCTGCTCATAGTGCTGCTGGGCACCGGCAACGGCATTCTCAACGGCATCTCCCACGCCTGGATAGAAGAAGACGACAATGTCGTCACCATAGAGCCGTCCACCACCATGCTTCCCTTCATGGGCCATCCTGTGAACCGCAGCATTTCCATCAGCGAAGAAGACGGCGCCTCGCTCCAGGAAGCCTTTCCCGACAATATTACCGGCTGGGTGCCGGAACTGGACAGGGCAGTGACAGTATCATACCGCAATAAATATTCCGACACCGACATAGCCGGCTATTACCCCGGTTACGGGGCTATACGGCACATAGTCCTGCTCGCGGGCCGCAATATCAACGATATGGACATTGCCCGCCAGCGGAAAGTCTGCCTGGTGTCCACAAACCTGTGCAAGCGGGTTTTCCCTTCGGAGGACCCCCGGGACATAGTCGGCCGCATCGTGTCTATCAACGACATAGCCTTTACAGTCGCGGGTGTTTACAGGCCCTCCAAGTCCTACAATGTTTCCCGGACCGTGATCGCCCCCTTTACCACCGTGCGCTCGCTCTGGTTCGACAACGACGATATCTCCAAGCTGTCGCTCATAGCCAAGGGCCTGGATTCCGAGGCCGAAAACCACCGCTTCGTGGAAAAGATGCGCACCCACATGGCTGCGCGCAAGCAGTTCGCCCCCGCCGACAAGAAGGCTCTGACCATCACCAACACCTACGACCTGGCCCTCTATATAGGCAACCTGTTCAAGACCATCAAGCTGTTTCTCTGGATAGTGGGCCTGTCCACCCTGGTGGCCGGCATCGTCGGGGTATCCAACATCATGCTCATCACAGTGCGGGAACGCACGCGGGAGCTGGCAGTGCGCAAGGCGATGGGTGCCAGGCACCGTTCCATCATCTCGCTGGTGCTCACCGAATCGGTGATGGTGACCATGATTTTCGGCTATGTGGGCATGCTGCTCGGCATCGGGGTCATCAAACTGGCCGATGTCATAGTTTCGGCTACTGCCGATACGGCTGCTTCCGGAGTGGGCAGCAGCGTGTTCCTAAATCCAGGCGTTGACCCCGGCATAGTGCTGGGCGCGACCCTGATAATGGTGGCAGCCGGGCTGCTGGCAGGCTACATGCCCGCCAAGAAGGCTGTGAGTGTCAAACTTGTAGAAGCCCTTGCGGCAAACGACTAGCCTATGAAGTATCTCGACCGTGATATGTGGCAGGAAGTGCTTATGACCATCAAGGGTCAGAAGCTGCGCAGCCTGCTCACCATGTTCGGGGTGTTCTGGGGCATCTTTATGCTGGTCATACTCATAGGTTGCGGCTTCGGCATGAAAAAGGGCCTGATCGGCAGCCTGATGAACATGGCCTCCAACAGCATTGTCTATACGCCGACGACCACTTCCATGGCCTACGGCGGCTTCGATGCCGACCGGGCCTGGTTCATCCGGGACCAGGATGTGGAAGACATCCGCAAGAAGATGGGCCGCCGCCTGGACTACATCACCAAGGCCAATCTCGACGGCTTCCAGCAGATAGGCTCTTCTCTGCGCAGCGGGTATTACCAGACTGCAGGGGTGACGCCCACCTACTACATAGACATCCCGCAGAAGGTTGTTTTCGGCCGCTTCATAAACGATACCGACATAGCTGAGCACCGCAAGGTCTGCCTGGTGGGAGAGCGCGTCGTGGCTGAGCTTTTCGACCATGCCAATCCGGTCGGGGAGGACCTGAAGGTGGACGGCAACGTGTATAAGATTGTCGGTGTGATCACTCACACGAACGAGAATATCTCCGTCGGCTTTTTCTCCCAGGACTGCGTCCTGCTGCCGTTTACCACCGAACAGGACGCCTTCGACCACAAGGACCACATCGGCATGCTTTCCGTGGGCCTTCTGGGGCGCTACGACCTGGCTGGGGCCAACGCCGAGATCTCCGGCATACTCAAGGAAAACCACAATATACACCCGGCGGACGATGCGGCCATGGAAGTGATTTCCATGGCGGATGCCGTTTCTGTTTATAAAAGCACCATGAAAGGCGTCGAAATCCTGATTTTCATAGTGGGACTCGGTACGCTTCTTGCGGGGCTGATAGGGATTTCCAACATTATGCTGGTTACAATAAAGGAGAGGACTAAAGAGATCGGTATCCGTCGTGCGCTCGGTGCCCGCCCCCGCGTGATTATCCTTCAGATTATGATGGAGGCGCT
>CACXHG010000089.1 GCA_902767355.1 uncultured Bacteroidia bacterium | reverse complement strand
CTCTTCGGGCGACTTGCCCAGAGCCTGGATAAAGCCGTATTCCTGCATATTGCCCGGCGACAGAGTGCCGTCAAAGTCATAGACGAGAGCCGCCTTGGTGAGCCGATTGTACATAGCCTCTTATGCGAACTGCTGTTTGAGTTGTGCGATACGAGCGTCGGCGTCGTTGCCTCTCACTCCAAAGTAGAACTTGATCTTGGGCTCAGTGCCGGAAGGGCGCACGGACACGATGGTGCCGTCTTCGGCCAGGAACTGCAGCACATTGCTCTTTGGCAGATGAGTCTCTTCTGTGTTGAGATAGTCGATAACCTTTACCACCTTGCTGCCGGCGATCTCCTGAGGCGGATTCTGGCGGTATTCCTTCATGATGGCCTGAATCTCGGCCGCGCCCTCCTTGCCCATGCGGTAGATGCTGGTCAGGCCCTCCTTATAATAGCCGAACTCCTTGTAAATCTCTTGCAGATAGCCGTATACGGTTTGTCCGCGGTCGGCCAGCCAGGCTGCGCACTCTGCCAGCAGGCCGCAGCTTGCAGCGGAATCCTTGTCGCGCACGAAGTCGCCGGGGTTGAAGCCGTTGCTCTCTTCGCCGCCGCCGATATAGACGCGCTTGCCCTCGTTGGCACGCACCACCGTGGCGATATTCTTGAAGCCGGTGAGCACGCTGTAAAGGTCCACGCCGTACTTGGCGCAAATGGCATCCATCAGGCGCGTGGACACTATGGTCTTGACCATATAAGGATTGCCCTTTTTAAGCTTGCCCAGGGCATTCCAGCGGTCCAGCATATAGGCCGTCAGGATGGAGAGTATCTGGTTGCCGTTCAGCAGTACCATCTTGCCGGAGACGTCGCGCACGGCCACGCCGATGCGGTCCGCATCGGGATCCGAAGCCAGCACCAGGTCAGCGCCCACTTCGTCGGCCTTCTCTATGGCCATTTTCATTGCGCCGGGCTCCTCCGGGTTGGGAGAGACCACGGTGGGGAAATTACCGTCGTTTACGTCCTGCTCGGGCACGTGTATCACATTGGTAAAGCCCATTTTGGCCAGGAAGGGATACACTGTGCGGCTGCCGGTGCCATGCAGCGGGGTGTACACGATTTTCATGTCGTGATGGCGCTTTACGGCGTCCAGCGAGAGCATCAGGGTGTAGATAGAGTCCAGGAAGGCCTTGTCCACCTCCTCCCCTATTATCTCGGGCTTGAGGGTGGGATCGTCGTTGAACCGCACCTGAGAAGGGTCGGTGATCTTGCCCACCTCGGCGATGATATTCCTGTCGTGCGGCTCCACAATCTGTGCACCGTCTTCCCAGAACACCTTGTAGCCGTTGTATTCCTTGGGATTGTGGCTGGCGGTGATCATGATGCCGGCATTGCAGTGCAGATGGCGGATGGAAAAGCTCAGCTGCGGCGTGGGGCGGATATCGTCGTACATATACACCTTGATGCCGTTTTTGAGCAGCACGCCGGCGGTGATGTCGGCAAAGAAGCGGGAATTGTTGCGGCAGTCATAGGAGATGACCACCGAAGTCTGCTGCCCGGGAAATACCTGGGCCAGATAGTTAGCCAGACCCTGGGTAGCCATGCCCACGGTGTATTTGTTCATGCGGTTGGTGCCGACGTCCATCAGGCCGCGGAGGCCTCCGGTGCCGAACTCCAGGGTGCGGTAGAAATGATCTTCCAGATCCTTCGGATCGCCTGCAATAAGCTCGGCGACACGCTTGCGGGTATCGGCGTCAAAACTTTCAGAGAGCCAGCTTTTGGCCACTTCCATATAATTGCTTTCCATAAATTATATCTTTTAAAAGGTTAATTTTCAAATATACAACAATTCTATCTCTTTTTCAAGACCTCGGGCAAATCCTTCCCCAGCAGATACTTATACCAGAAGCGCATGTTCTGCATCTCGAAGTGCCGGTCCTGATAGCCGCGGTAGCCGTGCATGCCGCCCGGATAAGCCATGAACTCGAAGTCCTTGTTCTGGCTCTGGAGCTTGTCTATCAGCTGCAGGCTGTTCTGGAAATGGACGTTGTCGTCGCCGGTGCCGTGGGTCAGGCGCACCATGTTGGTTTCGTCGCCGCGGTAGCGCTCCAGACGGTCCAGCACCCGCGAAGCCGCATAGCCGGCCGCGTTCGCCCTGGGGGTATCCATATAGCGCTCTGTGTAATGGCTGTCGTACAGAGTCCAGTCCATCACGCCGCTGCTGGCCACCGCATATTGGAAATACTCATTCCCCTCGGTCGCCGCCAGCAGAGCCATGGTGCCGCCGAAAGAATAGCCCTCTATGCCGACTTTCTTGGAGTCGATATACGGCAGGGCTGTGAAATATTTTATGCCGTCTATGAAATCTTCCAGCTCGTGCACGCCCAGGCAGCGGTACACGGTGTTCACGCCCGCCTTGCCAAGATGGCCGGCGGAACGGGTGTCCAGCACCACCTGCACCACGCCGTGGTTGGCCCACCACTGGGTGCCGAAATACGGCGGAGCATAGCGGTCATACACCATCTGGTGGTCCGGGCCGCCGTAGATATCCACCTTCACGGGATATTTGGTCTTGCCGGAACGGTCCATGTCCACGGGCCAGATCACGGCCGCAGGAAGACGACTGCCGTCGCGCATGGTGACCTGCACGATCTCGCGCTCGGCAATCTTATACTGGTCGTACAGAGGGCCTTTGGCGTCGTAGAGCACCTTCACGTTCTTTTCCTTCACGCCACCGAAAGCCGGGATGCGGATCTCCACGTTGCGGGGCGGAGTGTGGCAGTTGGACAGAGTCGCATACACGGTGCGGTCGTCGTCGGACACCCGCACCTGGGTAAAGTCATACTCTCCGAAGGAGATGCGCTCGGTCTTGCCCTGGTTCAGGTTCACGCGGTAGATGTCGGTGCGCAAGGACGACTCGCCGCCGCGGGCCGTGAAAAACAGATACCTGTCGCTCAGCTTCAAGAGCCGGATCCCCCAGTAATTCTTGCGGTCGCTGGCATAGCGGAAGGTTTTGCCGTCGTAAGAGAGGAAATAGATGCGCTGCCACATCTCGTAGTCGCGCACCATATATATACCCTTGGAAGAGCACAGCATCTGCTCGGGCCAGTCCACCCAGGTAGCCTGATGCTCGCTGTAGATGGACTCCTTGCTGCCGTAGAGCGGATCCACGGAATAAAAAATCATATTGTCCTGCGAGCGGTCCAGCCACGGCACAATGAGGCGCTTCCCTTTGTAGTCCCAGAAAGGAGTGCCGAAATACTGGTCCCTCTTGGGGTCGAAGTCGCTCCATACCACAGAGTTGCCATCGACGCTCACAAAGCCTATCTTCACCTCCGGGTTGGGATCGCCGGCCTTGGGATAGCGGGTGGCGCGCAGGCTGCCGTGCTGCCCGGAGGCATCGTAGATGGGGAACATGGGCACCCTGCTCTCGTCGAAGCGGTAAAAGGCCACGACCTTGCTGTCCGGCGACCACCAGAAAGCCTTGTAGCGGCTCGCGCGGCCGAAAATCTCTTCGTAATAAACCCAGGAGGCGAAACCGTTCTTGACCACGTCGCTGCCGTCGCTGGTGTGCCGCTGGATGCGCTTGGTAGCCACCTCGACCGTGTAGAGGTCGCCGCCCAGGGTATAGGCGATATGGCGTTTGTCAGGCGAATAGGTGGGATTTTCCCAGCCATCGACAAGCGGCGGCATACTCTCCGGGTGCGCCGCCATGGCGGGGGTAATGCCCATCGTGGGGCGGTTGAAAATACCCTCCGGCAGGTCGCCGGAGATAATCTGCCGGTCGGTCAGCGCTGTTTTCTCCTGAGCGCGGAGCGCAGAGGGCGCAGCCACCAGCAGGGCTGCCATGCATGCGACAAAGACTTTTCTCATAAGCTTCTCAACGGCGGCTGCCGCTGGAGTAAATCATTACATAATAGAGCAATGTGCCGAGCGACGACAGGGCTGCGACCACATAGGTGTAGGCCGCCGAGCGCAGCGCCTTCTCTGCATATTGATGATTGGACACGTTGGTGATGCCGGTCTGGTTGAGCCAGGCCAGGGCGCGGCTGCTGGCGTTGATCTCTACCGGAAGTGTGACCACGCTGAACAGGGTCGTGAGGGCAAAGAGGATGATGCCGGCCAGCATAAGCTGCGGGAATACCTTGAGCAGCAGCATTCCGCCCAGGAGCACCCAGGTCACGATGCGGCTGGAAAAGCTGACGATGGGCACCAGCGCGCTGCGCAGCCTCAAGGGGGCATAACCCACCGCATGCTGCACCGCATGGCCGCACTCGTGCGCCGCAACTGCGGCGGCTGCCACGGAATTGGAGCCATACACAAAGTCGCTCAGATTCACAGTCTTCTTCTGAGGGTCGTAGTGGTCGGTGAGAGTGCCCGGGATGTGGGTCACCTGCACGTCGTAGATCCCGTTTTCGCGCAGCATTCGCTCGGCCACGTCGCGGCCTGTCAGACCGCCGTCTATGGGAATCTGCGCATACTTGTTCATTCTGGACTGCAGCGTCGCCTGAACCGCATAGCTCAGGATGGCAATTCCTATGAAGAGAATCCAATACAAACTCATATCTGTTACTATTTAAAACAATTATCCGCGAAATTTACTAAAAAAACCTGTTCGCTGGCACGGGTTATGGCGGTATATAGCCATTTTATGTCATCGACCGTGACTTCGTCGCCCCAGAAAGGGTTGTCTATATACACGCAGGGCCATCCCCCGCCCTGTGATTTGTGGCAGGTTATGGCGGTGGCGTATTTTATCTGCAGGGCGTTGAAGTATTTGTCTTCCCGCACCGCGTCGTAGCGCTTTTTCTTGACCGTAATATCCTCATAATCTGCCCATACACCCTCAAACAGAGCCTGCTGCTGCTCGGCCGTGAGCGCTGCCGCCTCGCTGGTGAGCGTGTCCAGGATTATCTTGGCCGTGACCTCCAGATTGTCATAATCCGGAAATGAGAGCGTCGCCTGGGCAAAGTGCAGCCCGTAGCGCTCTTCGTATTTCGAGACCTTGATCAGGCGGGCCATGTCGCCGTTGGCTATGAAGAAATCCTCGTCGTCCATCTTTTCCAGAAACTGATAGCAGTTCTTGACCACCATCAGCTTGTCGCCGCGGGTCAGCTGCTCTTCGCGATAAAGCACGCTGGCGCGGATGCCCATGTTGTAGCGGTTGGCGCGGCGGTTGCTGCGGGTGAGCACCACCACGTCGTCCAGGCCCCAACGGCCTATGGAATCGCTCATGCTCTCTATCAGCTCGCCGCCTGTGACGCGGGCGATATCCTTGAAACCGTCCAGCTCCAGCTGCGGGGTGGCAATGCGGCCGTCCGCCTCCATCTGCCTCAAGATGGTGGCATTGTGCAATATGCCCGAGGCGGCCGCCTGCCTCAGCACCTGACCGAGGTCGGCCGTGTGCACCGGGCCGTAGGCGCTGCGCATGAAATCCACATCCAGCGCCGGGCTGGCGTCCATCCCCACCGGGGGCAGCTGCCCGCGGTCGCCCACAAACACCATCTTGTTGCCGGGCGCACTGCGCACGTAGTTTATAAGGTCGTCCAGAAGGTCGCCGCTGCCGAACACATTGCCCCCGGAGCCTGCGTCTATGGTTATGAGCGAGGCCTCGTCTATTATATAAAAGGTGTTGCGGTCGCGGTTCATATCCAGCGAGAACTTGCCGAAGCCTCCGCTGAGCGACTTCTGGCGGTAGATATGCTTATGGATAGTGAAGGCCCCGAAGCCCGTGAAGCCTGCGAGCACCTTGGCTGCGCGGCCGGTGGGCGCCAGTAGCACAAACTTGTAATTGAACTGCTTGAGGGTTTTCACAAAGGCCGCCATGGCGCTGGTCTTGCCGGTTCCGGCATAGCCCGCCACCAGCATGATGTCCGAAGCGGCATCGCCGCCGAAAACCTCCAGGGCATCGAAAAGCCGCGACTGGTCGGCGGTAGGCTCAAAGCCCAGATTCTGTCTCACTGCCGCAGAAAAAGTCCTCCCTGGCATACTCCCCTCCTACTTTCTTCTCAAAGCGAACACTGCAAAAAACGCGTACAGGCCAAGACGGCCGACTATCATCTCCAGACCCATCATCAGCTTGGCAAAGACCGGCACTGCCGCATAGTTTTCCAGCGAACCCACCGTACCGAACGCGGGGCCCACATTGCCCACCATGGCGCAGGAAGCAGTGAAGGAATCCTCCAGATCCATCCCGCAGCCGCCGTAGTAGACTGCACAGATAAAGAGGATAAGGAAGTAAAGTATGGTGTAAGTGCCTATGGAGTTGATCTGCTCTGTGTCGGCCACGGTATTGCCGGCCTTGACGCGGATGACGGCATTGGGGTGGATGGTGCGTACCACCTGCGCCCGTACCGCCCTGAGCAGCAGCCACACGCGGTCGGCCTTGAGACCGCCGGTGGTGGAGCCGGAGCAGCCGCACATGATGGACAAAAACAGCAGTATCAGCACGCAGAACGCCGGCCACACCGAGGTATCGACGGTTGCCATGCCGGTAGATGAAGACAGGCTTATCACGTTGAACATGGCCTGCCAGAAGGCTTCCAGCGGATTTGTGTAGGTGCCGGTAATCAGCAGCCCTCCGAAAACCATGACAATGCCGATGCCCAGGCAGGTAAGGAAAAACTTGACCACCGGATTGCGGAAAAGGTTAAAGTTGCGGCCGGCTATGGAAGAATAAATCAGACCGTAGTGCAGCGAGCTCATCAGCATGAAAAACATGGCTATGAGTTCCACCCAGCGGGAGCCGTAGGCGCCGATGGAGGCGTTGCGGGTAGAAAAGCCGCCGGTAGCCACCACGCTGAAGGCGTGGGTCACGGCGTCGAACACCGGCAGACCGGCGATAATGAAGAGCACGGTGGCGGCGGCCATCATTGTCAGATAGACCGTCAGGACCACCTTCACAATCTTGTTGGAGCGGAAATTATACTCTCCGGCAGACATTTCTGACACTTCCAGATGCCTTATCTTGAGCTTGACAGTGCCCGACGACGGCAGTATCATCATCATGAATACCACCACGCCCAAGCCGCCTATGAAGTGGGTGGCGTTGCGCCAGAACAGCAGCCCGTGCGGCAGGCTCTCTATCTCTTCCAGGATAGTGGCGCCGGTGGCGGTAAAGCCCGAAACGCTCTCGAACCAGGCGTTCTCCAGCGAGAACGGGCCGCCCCAGAGCGCATACGGCAGCAGGCCGAACACGCAGGAGAGAAACCATCCGAAAAACAGGATGACCAAACCCTCGCGGGTGGTGATACGCGTGGTGGTGCGGGTCACGAACACCAGCGGCAGAACAGCCACCATCAGGGTCAGAAAACCGCTCAGCAGCAGCGGCGAGAACGACGAGTCAAAGTGGTAGAGCGCGGCCACTAGGGCGGATATGAACATAAACAAGGCGTCCACCAGGAGCGCCAGGCCTATGTTTTTGGTGATGACTCGCAGATTCATACCCGTCTAAAGTTTCTAAGCCCCCTTGCGGTCGCGGACCACGCTCTTGTGCTCTTCTATCAGGTTGCTGACATTGTCGTTGAGCTGGTCCAGCTCGTCGTTTTCGTTGTCAACCTCAACATTGTAGCTCTTGTTGTAGCTGCGGTAGCCCTGAATGCCCTTGCTGATCCTAATCAGAGGGTTGATCAGGTAGTAGTTGAGAAAATAATTGAACAGTATCACCACCAGCAGCCCGATCACCACCGAGGCTATGGCCGGGGTGATGCTGCGGTAGAAGGTCTCGTCCACCTTCTGCGAATTGTCTATCAGGGCCTGCTGGCTGGCATTGGTAAGACTCTGGATATAGTTGCGCAGCTTGATGTAGAAAGGCTGCAGCCGCTCGAAGTACCAGCCCTGCCGCGACTGGTATTCACTCTCCTGAAGGTCGCGGGCCTCGCGCAGCACCTGCATGTAGGCCGTGTAGGCCAGCAGCACGCTGTCGGCATAGTTCTTCTCCTTGAAAGTGGTGGTCTGGGTGAAACTGCGGCGCATATCCTCCATCGTCTGGGCGAATTCCCGGCTGAAGCGGGCGTTCTGGGCAGAAGGCGTCTGCAGCGAAGCGCTCTGTGCACCGCCGTCGCCCTGAGCAGTTTCGGCGCCGGTATCCGAAATGATATTGAGCACTTCCAGGTTATAGTCTTCGGTGAGCATAATCAGGTCGCGGGCAATGTTCACGCTGTTCACGTTCTCCTCTATCTGCTGCGTGAGCACCCGGTTCATCCTGGTATATTCGAAAAGCGAGACGATGCTGGAGAAAAACAGCACGAAGCCCAGCACCGTAAAACCGGTGCGGACCTTGCGCTTGATGCTCTTTATGCGCGTCCCGGCAGAAGATTTTCTTTTCATAATCGCAAAAATATACAAATTCTGTTATATTTTAACGACTTTTGCATTTAAGAATCAGATTTGATATGGACGGTATAGAAGCCCTGGAGCAGGCATACAAAAACGACGGCGCATACTTGCTGTCTGTGTGCAGGCGCTACGTACGCGACCTGGCTACTGCTCAGGATATGCTCCAGGACGGTTTCGTGAGCGCGTTCCTCAATTGGGGCAAGTTCCGCGACCGCGGTCCGGGGAGCCTGAGGGCATGGCTGTCGAGAATAATGGCCAACACCTGCCTGATGCACCTGAGAAAGAAAGACGCGATGAGCGAGGCCGGCGACCTGGATTCGGTGAGTTTCCGTACCGCCGCAGAAGAAAGTCTGAGCGCAGGGCTGGATACGATTCGGGACGAGGACCTCTACAGGATGGTGCTCCAGCTGCCCGATCAGGAGAGGACGGTTTTGAACATGTTTGTTTTCGAAGGCTTTTCGCACCGCGAGATAGCCTCGGCGCTGGGAATCAAGGAGAGCGCCTCTGCAATGAGGCTCTACCGCGCAAAGGCGCGCCTGGCACAAATGATTAAAGATTATGAACGGGAATAACAATAAGGACTGGATTTCAACGATGCGCGACCGGCTGCAGGATTATGCTCCGGACGTGCCGCAGGAATCCTTCGACAAGATACGCGAAAAGATGCTCGCCGCAGCGGCAGCCTCAAAGATGGCTGCCCGCCGCAAACGGCTCGATATATTAAAGTACGCAGCCGCTGTGGCCGTCGTGGCCGCCGCAGGCCTGCTGCTCACCAGAAACGCCGGCGACAGGGCCTTGCAGGAGCCGGTGGCCGAGACTGCAGAACCCGTAAGGATCGTGCAGGATCAACCTCAGCCGCAGCCCGAGGCGCTTCCGCAGCCCGAAGTCCTGGCCCAAGTTGGCAATACAGCCGCCAACAAGCCTGTTATAACCAAGAAAAACAACACTGTTACATACACCCAACCAACCCTTTCAACCGAGGCGTCCGAGGGCGAGTCGGCCACCACTTCCGACACCTCAGCCGCGGCGGCTGCCGGCAATCTGCTGGCAGCGGCACCGGGCGCCGACAGCAAGGAGCAGGACCCGGCCAGCGAGAGTTCTTCCGCGACCGGATCTGGCTCCGTTACTGTCAACACTTCCCGGGACTTGAACGACCCCGACTTCAGGCCGGATCCCTTCGCCCAGGAGGAGACTAAGCCGCGAAGCAGCCTTGCCGGCCGGCTCAGCCTGGGAGCTTCAGGGCTGCTGGCCGCAAACACCGGCAAGTCCAACAAG
Source organism: uncultured Bacteroidia bacterium (assembly GCA_902767355.1). Taxonomy (GTDB): domain Bacteria; phylum Bacteroidota; class Bacteroidia; order Bacteroidales; family UBA932; genus Equibacterium. Next base: position 2,684 of record CACXHG010000089.1, on the reverse strand, counting down.
GATGCCGTCCCCAACGGCATGATGATGTACACCGACCGCGACGGCAACATTTTCTATTCCATGGGGGCACCGACGGCGCAGTACCACTACTCCGCCCCGGTTTCCGGTGGCATCTCAGTCCGCTACAACTTTGCCGGGCCGTTCTACGCCGAAAGCGGCGTCCGCTTCACCTGGCTGCACACCTGGGTAACCCCCTCCGGCGGGGTTCAGGACCTGCTCTACGCCGGCATTCCGCTGGGCTTGGGCGTGAACATACTGCAGTGGGACAGCCTCAAACTCTACGGCTCCCTCTACGGAATGCCGTCCAAGTGCATAGTCGGCCGCGAGAGTCCCTCCTTCCCGTCCAACTACACCAAACTGGCAGAGATTCCCATAATGTGGAGCGCCGGAGCGTCGCTGGGTGCTTCGTATAATTTCACCCCCGTAGTTGGCATCTTTGCCGAGCCCACGGTGTCCTACTATTTCGCAAACCCCAAGTCTCCTCAGACCATGTTCAAGGACACGCCCTACTACTTCACACTTAACCTGGGCGTAAGATTTAATCTGGAATAGATCTGCGCTGCAATGCGACCGGCGGCGCCACTGCCCCCGAGAGCGGCCCTGACTTGGGCATAGTCCGCCAGCATGCGGCTGCGGCAGTCGCTGTCCTCAGCAAGGCGCAGCAGCTCGCCCGCCATGGCCTCGGGATTGCAGTCATTCTGAAGCAACTCCTTGAAAATCAATTTATCAAGAATCAGATTGGCAAGGCTGACATACCTTACCTTCAGCATCGCCATGGCCAGCTTGAAAGTGAGCGGATTCATGCCGTAGCACACCACCTGCGGGGTGCCGATGAGCGCCGTCTCCAGGCTGGCCGTGCCGGAGGCGACCAGAGCCGCATCGGAATACTTAAGCAAGTGATAAGTCTGGTCGTAAACCACCCTGATGGCACTTGCGCCAAAATGACTCTCATAGACTTCCCGCGGAATGCCCGGCGCGGCTGCCAGCACCAGCTGGGCTTCTTTCAGCGCGGCATAGCGCCCGTCGCCGGAAAGCAGGGCCGCCAGTCGCACAAAACGGGGCGCAAGGTATTTTATCTCCTGCAGGCGGCTGCCGGCAAGCAGGGCCAGCAGCGGCCGCTGGGGGTCCAGGCCGTTCCCGGCACAGAAATCCGCCTTCGAAGGGGCACTCTCAAGCGATGCGTCTATGCTGTCTACCAGAGGATTGCCCTCATACACGGGCTCTATGCCGCGCTGGCGGAACCACTCCACTTCGAAGGGGAAAATCACGAAGAGGGCGTCCACATAGCGGCGCAGTTTCTCCAGCCGCCCCTCGCGGGTCGCCCAAACCTTGGGCGCTATGTAATAAAAGACCTTGAAGCCGTTGTTGTGGGCAAATCGGGCCATCTTCAGGTTGAAGCCCGGATAGTCTATTAGAATCAGCACATCCGGCCGCCAGGCAAGGATATCCGCCTTGCAGAAGGCCAGGTTGCGCTTCAGGCGGCCGGCCTTGGCGGCAAGCTCCACCACGCCCATCACGGCCGTATCGCGATAGTCACGCACTTTAGTCCCCCCTGCCGCCTCCATCATGCCACCGCCCCAGAAGCGGAATTCAGCCTCCGGGTCGCGCTCTGCGAGGGCCTTCATCAGAAGCGAACCATGCATGTCGCCGGAAGCTTCGCCGGCTATGAGGTAATACTTCATAAATCCAGGTCCCAGAGCTGGGACAGGCGGTCCAGCTCTCCATAGTCGGTGGTGTCTATCTTATGGGGAGTTATGGTTATATAGCCGTCCTTGAGCAGGATGTGGTCGTCCAGGGCGTCGTCGCCGCCGCCGGCCAGATTCACGAACTCGCCCACCATCCAGTAGATCTCGCGGCCGCGCGGGTCGTTGGCCTTGACCAGCTCTTTCTGCCAGCGGCCGCGGCCCTGGCTGGCGAGGACTATGCCACGGACCTGCTCCGGCGCAATGTCGGGGAAGTTGATGTTAAGATAGGTGCCCTCCACGGGCGGGTTGTCCAGGATGGTGGTCAGGATGCGGTCCAGATACTCGTCCACCACGGCAAAATCGGGATGAGGGTCGTGGGTGTCTATGGACAGGCCTATGGCGGTGATGCCATAGAGCGCAGCCTCCTGCACGGCCCCGAGTGTTCCGGAATAGATCACTGCGGCCGAGGCGTTAGAGCCGTGGTTGATACCGGACACCAGCAGGTCCGGCATGCGTCCCTCCTCCACAAACATGTTCATGCCCATCTTGGCGCAGTCCACGGGAGTGCCGTCCAGGGTATAGACCCTGATGCCGCCCATATTCCCCTCCGGCTCGCGCTCCATCACGTGCTCCAGATGCAGCGGCGCATCCATGGTGATGGCACAGCTGCGCGCCGAATTGCAGGTCTTGGGCGCCACCACGGTAACGTCTCCGTAGCTGCGCAGTTTATCTACAAGATGCACCAGCCCCTCGGCTGTAATGGAATCGTCGTTTACTACAAGTATCTCACGCGTCATAATATATCAAATAATTTTCAATTCTTACCACAAAGATAAATTTTTATTATATTTGCACCTCCTTAAAAAGGTAAATAGTTTTAATTCAAACCAACACAATAAACGTAATTTTTTACAATGACAAACGTAGCAATTAACGGCTTTGGCCGTATCGGTCGTCTCGCATTCCGCCAAATGTTCGAGGCAGAAGGTTATGATGTGG
>CACXHG010000088.1 GCA_902767355.1 uncultured Bacteroidia bacterium | reverse complement strand
GGGCGACAACAAGGTCGGCCTGCAGGCAAGGCTCATGAGCCAGGCGCTGCGCAAGCTCACCGCCAACATTTCCAAGACCAATACCTGCTGCATCTTCATCAACCAGCTGCGAGAGAAGATCGGCATCCTGTTCGGCAACCCCGAGACCACCACAGGCGGCAACGCCCTCAAGTTTTACGCTTCCGTGCGCATCGACGTGCGCAAGGTGACCCAGCTCAAGGACGGCGACGCCGCAACCGGCAACCGCACCCGCGCCAAGGTGGTCAAGAACAAGATGGCCCCGCCCTTCCGCAAGGCCGAGTTCGACATCGTCTTTGGCGAAGGCATCTGCAAGGTCGGCGAGATTGTCGATCTGGCGGTGGAATACGACATCATCCACAAGAGCGGCTCGTGGTTCAGCTATGGCGAGAGCAAGATAGGCCAGGGGCGCGACGCGGTGCTGCAGGTTTTGCGGGACAACCCCGAGCTCAGCGACGAGATAGAAGCCAAGGTGCGCGAGGCTCTCGCCCAGGTAAAAGATTAACCGAATTTAACAAGCAATGGACATAGTACTCAGCGGAATACGCTCCACAGGCCACCTTCACTTGGGCAACTACTATGGAGCTCTCAAAAACTTTGTAAGAATACAGGACACACATAATTGCTATTTCTTCATAGCGGACCTCCACTCCCTCACCACCCATCCCCATCCGGAGGATCTTCACGAGGGCGTCAAGACCATTCTGGCGGAATATCTCGCCTCCGGCCTGGACCCTGAGAAGGCGGCCATCTTCGTGCAGAGCGAGGTGCCCGAGGTGTGCGAGCTGTATGTGATGCTCAACATGCTGGCCTACAAGGGCGAGATGGAGCGCACGGCCTCTTTCAAGGACAAGGTGCGCCACAACCCCAACAATGTGAACATAGGCCTGCTGTCCTATCCCGTGCTGATGGCTTCCGACATCCTCATCCACAGGGCTAAATACGTACCCGTGGGCAAGGACCAGGAGCAGCATCTGGAGATAGCCCGCCTGCTGGCGCGCCGCTTCAACAACATGTACGGCTGCGACGTCTTTCCCGAGCCCGAGGCCTTCAACTTCGGCCACAACCTGGTGAAGGTGCCCGGTCTGGACGGCAACGGCAAGATGGGCAAGAGCGAGGGCAACGGCATCTATCTGTGCGACGACGAGAAGACCATCACCAAGAAGGTGATGCGCGCGGTGACCGACAGCGGCCCCACGGAGCCAAACAGCCCCAAGCCCGAGGTCATCGAGAACCTGTTCACCCTGCTGCGACTGGTGAGCGAACCCTCTACGGTTCAGTTCTTTGAGGATAAGTGGAACGACTGCTCCATACGCTACGGCGACCTCAAGAAGCAGCTCGCTGCCGACATCTGCAAGGTGACCCTCCCGATACGCGAGCGCATCGAGAGCATCAGCAGCGACGCCGACTATCTGCACAAAGTCACCGAAATGGGCCGCGAGAAGGCGCGCGCATCGGCGCAGGCCACCCTCGCGCTGGCAAAAGAGGCCATCGGCCTGAAGCGCTTCTAAACGGGCCTATGTCCAAAGAAGCCGAGCTCGCCGTGGTCCACGCGGGGTTTCCATCCCCTGCGGAGGACTTCATGGACGTAGCCCTGGACCTCAACAAGGAACTTGTCAAGAACCCCTCTTCTACCTTCTTCGCAAGGGTGAAGGGGGTTTCTATGATAGAAGACGGCGTAGGCGACGGCGACATGCTCATAATAGACAAGAGCACAGAGCCTTACGACGGCTGCCTGGCGGTGTGCTATGTAGACGGCGAATTCACGCTCAAGCGCTACCGCAACATGGGCGAATATGCCCTGCTGATCCCCGCCAACAAAGATTACAAGCCCATCCGCGTGGACGCCGACAACCAGTTTGCCGTGTGGGGCGTGGTCAAATATCTCATCAAGAAGGTTTAGCCCTATGTCTTTCGTGGGCCTTTGCGATTGCAACAACTTTTTTGCAAGTTGCGAGCGGGTGTTCCGCCCCGACCTGGAGGGGCGGCCGGTGGTTGTTCTAAGCAACAACGACGGCTGCATAATTGCCCGCAGCAACGAGGCCAAGGCCCTGGGCATAAAGATGGGCACCCCGCTGTTCAAGGCCCGCGACCTGATACGGCGCGAGAATGTGGCGGTGTTTTCTTCCAACTATCAGCTCTATGGCGACATGAGCGCCAGAGTGATGAACATCCTGCGCAGCGAAGTGCCCCAGATAGAGGTTTACTCCATAGACGAGGCCTTTCTGGACCTGGACCAGATGCCCGTGGACGGCCTGCAGCGCTTCGCGCAGAGGCTGTCGGCACGCATACGGCGCGAGGTCGGCATCCCCGTGAGCATCGGGGTCTCCCCCACCAAGACCCTGGCCAAGATTTCCAGCAAGCTGTGCAAGCGCTACCCCGCCCTCAGGGGCGGCTGCCTGATGTATCGCAAGCAGGATGTGGAAAAAGTGCTGTCCACCTTCCCGGTCAAAGACGTCTGGGGCATAGGGCGCCGCATGGGGGTCAGGCTCGAAGCCGCCGGCATAAGCACGGCCCTGGGCTACTACAACCTGCCGCCGCAGAGCATCTCCAAGATGTTCACAGTGACCGGGCTGCGCACCTGGAAAGAGCTCCACGGCGAGCCCTGCATTGGCTTCGAAGACGCGCCCCAGGACCGGCAGACCGTCTGCATCTCCCGCTCCTTCTCTCAGGAAATGACCACTTTGGAAGAGTTGGACGCCGCGGTATCCACTTTCACGGCCAAACTGGCCGAAAAGCTGCGGCGCGACGGCCTGTGCGCCGAGCAGCTGAGCGTGTTTATCCTCACCAACCGCTTCCGCGACGACCGGCCCCAAAGCTACGAAGTCAAGGCCAGCCTCTTCGAGGTGGCCACCGACGACACGCTGGAGCTGGCCGAGCGCGCAGCCGCCCTGCTCAGGCAGATTTTCCGCGAAGGCTACGGCTACAAGAAGGCCGGAGTCATGGCCACCCGGCTGATTCCCAAAGGCGGCGTGCAGGGCTCCATACTGGACACCCTGGACCGCGGCAAGCGCTCCAGCCTGATGGATGTCATCGATGCCATAAACTCCAGCAGCGGCAATTACACCGTGCGGCTGGCGTCCCAGGGGCAGATGGACGAATTCTCTACCCGGGCTATGACTTCCCGCAAGTTCACCACTTCCTGGGACGAAATTCTGGAGGTAAAATGCTAGAGGTGCCCGTCATAGTAACGCGCAGGAGAACCTCCCGCCTGAGCATGCGCATAGGCAAGGACGGCAGCGTGAGGGTGTCGGCGCCGTGGCTGACGCCCCGCCGCGTGATAGAAGAGTTTGTCTCCAACAATAAGGAGTGGATAGAAAAGGCCCGCAAACGCAGGGCAGCCAGGCGCGATGCCCAAGAGGAGTTCTACTCTCAGCTGGACATTTCCACGCCTGCCAGGCGCAGGGAGGCTGCGGCCCGTCTCGAGGCCATTGTCGCCCCGCTGCTGGAGAGCCACTGCGCCCAGATGGGCGTGCGCCCGTCCGCAGTCAGCTACCGCGCCACCAAGAGCCGCTGGGGCAGCTGCAACCCCCGCAGCAAAAAGATCAATCTGAGCCTGTACCTGCTGCTGCTCCCCGACTGGTGCATAGAGCACGTCGTGGTGCACGAACTGGCCCACCTGCTGGTACCCAACCACAGCGAACGATTCTACGCCGTGATGGACCGCCACTTCCCCCGCTGGCGCGATGCCCGCCGCGAAACCCGCCGCCTCAGTAGAGGTCGTAGCATCCCGAAACAATCGCCGTCGGGCGATAGCGCAGCGCGCGCGGGTGGGCCTGCAGAATAGCCAGCGCGGAGCGCTAGGGGCGCGTGGGCGTAGCCCCCGTAACTATAGGATCAATGCCGTGTTTCCAGATCTGGGGGGTGATGTCGATGCGGCGCAGGCCTTCTACCTTGTAGAGGCGCTGGTTGGTGGTGGGTTTGTTGAGCGGGCCGTACTTTTCCATGTAGGGGCCCAGCTTGATGTAGTTGAAAACCCGCCAATAAGGGTTGGGAACCTCGGTGCGGCCGCTGTATAGGGCAATCTCCAGGCCCGGATAATTGTCGCGTATGTGCCAGGCCAAATCCAGGAAGGTTTCGTCGTCCTGCCCTTCTCCAAAAAACAGAAAGCAGTTCACGCCAAAGTTGTCCGCGATCAGGGCGTCTATCACCTCGGTGGTCAGTTCCTCTCCCGTATCAGTCTGAAGGAAAGGCGAATGGCAGCCCGGGCAGCGCAGCGGGCAGTTACTGACATCTACGGCAAGAGATACCTTGCCGGGTATCTCTTCCAGAACCACAGATGTCGCCTGTGGAATATATTTAATCACTTATTTCTCGTCTATCGAAGTGGGGACTTCGCTGGGGTTATAATAACGGGCCTTGGCCTCGGTCTGGCGCATTTCGCTGAAAGACGACACTCTCTTCAGGTAGCCGATAACGCGGGTCAGGTAGTCCAGGTTCTTGCTGCCGCACTTGGGGCACTCGGTGAGGGTATCCTTGCTTATGTAGCCGCAGTCGTTGCAAACAGTGTTGCGGCAGTTGAAAGTAAAGTAGTTGGTGCCGTAGTGCGCGGCCACGTTCAGAAGCTGGCGGTACTGCTCGAAGCTCAGGTGCTCCTCTACGTTCATGTGCAGGGCGCTGCCGCCGTCCAGATATTTCACATAGTCATCGCCGTGCAGCTTGAACTTGTCTATCATAGAGAGGTTGGTATCCTCGGGATTGTAGAAGTACGAGCTGTACATGTTGTGCTTGGGCGAGACAAAGTATCCGTCGCGCTTGTCCCACTTGTAGTTCTTGCCGGAGAGATTCTCGCCGGGCACGAACTCGGTGTTGAACATTGTCTCCTTAGTCTTATCCTTGCGGTTGCAGACATTGATGGTCTCCAGCATCATGTTCACAAACTCCTTATAGTCGTTGTTGGGAGAAACTTCTATTCCCAGGAATTCGGCCGCGTCGGTGAGACCGTTGACACCCACGGTGAGGTACTGCTTGTTCATGGTGATGAAGCCGGCGCGGTAAACGTCCAGCATATCGGCCTTGAGAAAGTCCTTGATAATCTCGTTGAAGGCTGTCTGGTATTTGTGCACGGCCTCGGTCTGGTCGGTGACCTCGTCGCGGATATACTGATAGAGTTTCTCGCGGTCGTATTCCTCCATGGTCAGGGGCGCCCCCATCTTCATATCCACGCGGCGCTCGTTCTTGAAATACTTGCGGGCGGCGTTCTGGACCAGACGGTTCAGGTTGATGGTCATCACGCTCTTGCTTCCGGTCGCAACCGAAGCGGTGCCCATGGAATACTGGTGGGTGGTGTGGTTGTGGCCGTCTTCTTTCTGAATCTCGTTGCGCAGGCGGCAGCAGCTGGAAAGGCTGTCGGGCGAGTTGGAAATGTAGCAGAAGAAACTGTGGCCCTTGCTCCACATGCGGGCGGTGAAATCGGCGTACTCCTTGTCGGCATAGTCGTCGCCGCCGTCGGTCAGAAGCGCCATGGTCTCCACCGGGAAGGTGAGCACATAGTGGTTGCGCTCTTCGTTGAACCAGTTCATGAAGTGCTTCTGCAGCCAGCTGAGGGTCTCCCACTTGGGAGCGGTGCCGTCGGGGAAGCGGAAATCGCCGAACACGCCGTCGAAATACGGCTTGTCAAAATAACCTATGTTCCAGAACACTGTCTGGTAGCCGCGGTTGCCGGCGGGCATATTCATGGAGTGGACAACCTGCTGGAAATAGTTGTCGATGACCTTTACCAGCGTGCGCTGCTTGAGGTTGTTCTCTACAACCGTATCCAGTTTGGTGAGATAGTCGTCGCCATAATCCTTGCGGAGGAAATAGTCGAAATACATCAGAAACTCCGGAGTAGCCACTGCACCCATGAACTGGGAGCTGACGGAGTACACCAGATTGATGAACTCGCCGCAGAAACTCTTGAGGTCTGTGGGCGCCACGGACACGCCGCCCAGCTCGCGCAGGCCGCTCTCCAGGAAGGGATACATGGTGATGGCCACGCAGTAGGGATAGCCGGGAGTGCCGCTCTCGTCGTGCTTGTAGAGCACGTGGCTCTCCAGGTCCGCAACATAGCGGTCTGCCAGCTCGCGGCCGTAGAGAGACTTGATCTTGTCCCGCATGATGTAGCGGTTCTGCTTGATGTTGTTCTCCTTGTAGAGCTCCTGGCCGAGAGTCACGATGTTCTTGCGGGTGATGTTGGCATTGGCGTCGAACTTACTTCCGGTGGCGGCGTTGGACGCTTTGATATAGTCCTTGATAAAGTCGCGCTTCTTGCGCAGGTCAAGGCCGGAGTCGAAGCGCTCGATATACTCGAGTGCAGCCTTTTTGTTGATTGACATAAGCGAATCCACCACCTGGCGGCGGATCTCCTGGCTGGAGATCTTGTCGTAGATGTAAAGGTTGTCAGTGATGGAGACCACCACCTCTTCCGGGCACTGCTGTCCGGTGGCCATATAAGCCTGGCGGATACCTCTTTTAAGCTTTTCGTTGTCAAACTCTTCGTATGTCCCGTTAGTCTTTCTTACGTCCATTGTAACGCTCTGATTAATAAGGTTATGGCAATATTTGAGTACAAGAAACGGAGGATAAAACAAACCGGACTGCACAAGGCAGCCCCGGCGCTTGTTTCATTTCCGATTGTAAAGGTATAGAAAACTCCCCCCTCGGAATCCCGAAGACAAACGGGAGTTATCAACATAGTTACTAACAAAGCGCCCGCAGAGGTCTGCAAGGCGGTTCGAAAAAAAAAATTGACTGCAGCGAGACGTATTCCTGAGCACCGTGCGTTTAGTATGTAGAAAAGACGGTTTTGTATAACTTTGAGCAGTTAACAAGGATTTGCGTGTATAGAGATCTTGACGAGAGGCATTTGGCCGAACAATGCCGCAAAGGTGACAGCCTGGCTGCTGATGAGCTGTATAAGAGATATGCGGCCAGGCTGTTGACGCTTTGCAGACGCTACTGTTCGGACTGGGAAGAAGCCCGCGACCTGATGCAGGAGACCATGGTAAGGGCAATAGAGAAAATACACGGATTCCACTACAGGTCCGAAGGTTCGCTATATGCATGGTTGAGCAAAATAGCGGTCAACAAAGCGTTGGGCAACATAAGGAAGCAAAAACGAGAAATCACTACGGACTTGGCGGCTTTTCCACAGCTTATCTCAGAACCGGATACAGACGGTACAGCCGCGATACCGCAAGAAACTTTGCTCGAGTTAATCTCCAGGCTGCCGGCCGCCAGAAAGGCCGTATTCAACCTGTACTGCATAGACGGCTACTCGCACAGGGAGATAGGCAAAATGCTGGGGATAAGCGAAAAAGCATCATCCAGCATACTTGCAAAAGCAAGAGCACAGTTAAAGCACGCTATAAACAACTACCTAAAGGAATCAGAATAAAGTGGAAAACTGGGAAGTAATAATTAAAAACAAGCTCGACAGATATGAGAGTCCTCTGCCGGAAGACGGTCTCGCCGACTTCCGCAGCCGACGGGTGCAGTCTGCTGCCAGCCGCAAAAGCCCTGCGCCGCTAATCTGGGTCGCATCCCTGGCCGCGGCAGCAGTTATCGCCCTGTTTGCTATCCCCAGGCACAGCGATGCTCCCGCGCCCCAAACAGGCTCTGTTGCCGAGGCCATAACCCCCGCTCCGGAGGTCCCCGGGTCGGCCGGGAATGCCAAGGCCGCAGAAGATTGTGTTGTTGAGGAAACCCACGAAACCACCAAGGCAGCTGCAGCAACACAGGCTCCAAAATCCACACCGGGCGCGCAAGCCACCGGATCAAATACCGGCCAGTCTGTGCCGGCAACCACGCAAAAAGAGACCGCGCAAGAAACCGCGCAAGAAATGCAGACTCCTCTCAGATCCGGGGAAGAGGAGCAAAGAGCACCGTCTGCCGAACCTTTTCCACAACCTGCACAGCAACCCACAGCCCAGATGCCGGTAAAAGAGAATCACACACCAGACCTCCCTGCGCGCACCGGAGCAGTTGCAGAAAAGGCACTTTTTGCCAGCTACGGAGTTGCTTCCGGCGCCGGCCTTGCCGCAGGCATTCTGCTGGCTGGACGTGGCGGAGCCGCCTCTTACCATGAGCCTAAACCAGGCACAGAGATAGAGCCCCCCACGCATTACTTGCCCTTGAGAATCGGCATTTCCGCCGGCTTTCCTATATCAAACACCGTCCGCCTGGTGTCCGGTGCCGAGTACATTATGTATTATTCAGTCTTCAACAATTCCGACGCAGTGGGAAAGCACCAACTCGCCCACTTTATAGGGGTTCCACTGCGGCTCGACTGGACCTTCGCCTCTTTCAAACACCTTGACTTTTACGCCGGCGCCGGGATAGAAGGCAACTTTTGCATTGCCTCAACGCTATCGGGCCAAGAATCCATCAAGACCGAACCATACATTGCCGCCGTCGGCACCGTGGGAGCAATGTACCGCATTTGTCCTTCCATAGGGCTGTACCTCGAACCCGTAGCGACCTTCTCCCGCATAGGAAGATTCCAGGACCTGAAGACCTATGGCACACAGCATCCGCTGTCCGTTTCGGTTTCAACCGGTCTCAGATTCACTCTCTTTTAATTGCCGCCGTACTATGAACAAACGTTTTTGCCTTACACTCGCTGCTATGTTTTTGGGTGTTGCCGCGGCCGCACAGCCTTTTGAGCTGGGTGTCTCAACCGGGACATCTGTCAACGGCTCAAGCCAGGTAGACACCGGCATCGACATCTCATACATTTTCACCATTATGCCAGACCTCGAACTGGGTCTTGGCACCGGAATGCGGTATGCCCGACCGCTTTATGATAAGACAACAACCCGCATCATCACCAATAAGGACGGGACAACTGCAGACAACACTAATGTAGATAAGATATTTCTAAACGAAATAACCATACCCATGTTCGTAAGAATACGGTATTCCGCCACCCATAATCTTTTCCTGCAAGCCGATGCCGGGCATAGATTCCGTTTATTCTCAATCATAGATTACTTTCCGGTACCGGAGTCCGTCACGGGATGGTTTATTGACCCCCAGATAGGATACAGACTCAGCCCCAAACGCGCCATTTCACTTGGGCTCCAGCTCCAGGGCGGTAAGCATTATGAGCACACCTTATTCATCGACCGGACTTCTGGCCACAACGAATCCTCCTCAACCGAGACCAAAGACGTTGTCCGACCAATCGCCTTCATCCGCTATACAAAATCGTTGTAACCATAATAAAACATTATCTCCTATGAAAATTAATCAGCTATTATCCGGCATCTTTCTGGCCATCGTTCTGCTGATGCTTGCAGAGTGCACGAAAGAGCCCTCGCCCGCCAAGGTTTCTTCTGACGGGAGCATTGTATCGCAAGACAATTACGTGAAAATCGGGCAGGTACTGGAATTTGCCGCCAGCAAGCATCCTCTCACCAAAGCTTCCGGCGAGCCCGACTTTGATGTAGCGCCCTACTGCGGCAGCTCGGGGGACACACTGCTGTACATTGTCAACTACGGCGATAACGACGGTTGGCAGATTCTCTCTTCTGACGCCCGTACGCCAGCCGTTATTGCAGAAGGCGCAACCGGCAGCTTCTCCCTGACAGAGGGCAGCCCTGCCGTGCAGGTCTGGATAGACTGCACCGCCCAGGACATCGCCGCCGTCAGACGGGCCAGCGACTCTCAACTTAACTTCAGTAAAGACGAAATCGCCGCCAACAAGCAAGTATGGGGTATGCGCGGCAACGGCGACCTTGAACCTATTACAATCGACGAGGGTTATTGGGATTATACCGTATCTTCCGAGGTAATTGATGCTGACTCTTTAGCGCATATGACCCCGCACTGGGATCAAGATGCTCCTTATAATGCGTACTGTCCTCTTAAGAGTAATGGTGTAGAGAGAAAACCGGCCGGCTGCGTCGCTGTAGCTGCCGCAGAAGTTCTATACTATCTTCACGACCAGTTGGGTGTTCCCGCCACTATGGCGGACAGCGTGACTAATAACGGAATTTTTGTTGGCGCAAGTACCACTATATGGGGCCTGATGAATAATGAATACAGTTCCACATATGCCGATGCAGAAGCCTTGATGCTTGGTTATGTCGGGCAGGAGGTTAATATGCATTATACCGATGATTATTCGTGGGCAATCCCCGCCAACATCAGGACACATTTATTCCCACAATGCGGTCTTACCTGCAATCACGGGAGTTACAACGAGACAGTTGTCAAGAACAACCTGAACAATCAGATGCCCGTTATTGTCACCGCAACCAACCTGTTAATCCCAACTGATTTCAACATTCATTGCTTCGTTATTGACGGTTACAAAAAGACGTATACTAAATACACATATTACCACTACTTTGTGCCAGACCATCCTAATAGTTGGATACCTACTCCTGAGTATGAGCCCTACTATACATATTCACAAACAACGCCACAGATTACTAAGATAAGGATTAACTGGGGGTGGAAATCTCAGTGGATCTCGCCTTACTTAAACGATGGTTGGTACTCGTTGACAGCAAACTGGGTTGTCACAAATGGCGGTACGTATTCATACAATTACAACGTCAGCTCTATATATGATATTGCTGCGGCAGAATAATAACTTTTAATTATATCATTATGAAACAGTTAATCAATAGCATAATCATAACCACTGTCATCTTACTCCTAACTTCCTGCGGAAAATTCGGTGCTGCAACACCTTGTGCAAGCCAAATATCAATAGTTCCAGGAGAGTGTCTTTCAAGTTCCGAAATGGTATTGTTTCGTGATTGTGCTTGGATTGTGCCCAATACTGGTATTAATGAATTATATGTGGATATTGATACCGGTATGGAATCGCAAATGCAGCATGTGGTATTAAGCAGAAACAAAGAGTTTGGCTTCGTTACCGCAGAAGGCGTCGTCCCCTCAGATGAAATTTTCGCCGCATTTGGGAATGATGCAGATCAGATAAAAACGAGTTATTGGGAAGCCTTCGATAACTTCGGCAAGTGTGTGGATAACTCAGGCAAACTTATAGATAGTTACCGTAGCGGTATAACCTCAACAACTACCGTTTATATTAATGTAAATGATATTGTTATTACAGCGGACACTGAATTTGCCGGAGTTCCTGCCGGAGAGAATCTCGCATCTATAGCACATATCACGGACTGCTCCTGCAACTGCGGCAATAAACCTATCTCCGATATAATTGTTCCCCAGAACCATTTTCCACTTATGAATAGTGGTTTCAGATTATGGTTTAGAGGTGCAGATTTTGAGGGATATAGCATAGTGCGGGATGACGTCAATCTTCACATAGAAATACCCGTAAAAGTTGGTCTTTTCCTGACGATGCTACGAGACAGACTCACTAATCCCGAAGCCGAAATGCAATACCGCGACGAAGTCCTCACCTGCGACTGCCACATTACGCATAACATTAAGTAGCCCTCGTTAACATATTGTCCGGCACCCATTGCTGGCGTAACCACTTCTGTGTAGCTGAATTCATCTTTGTCCACATCGGTCTCAGCTCGCTGTTGGGCCTTTATGTCCTGAAGAGAAAAAGTATTTATTCTATAATAATATGAAAACATATCATTTATTATTCGGCATCTTTCCCACAGATTTATGGTACTTCTCCCTTGTGATGTACGCTCAATCAACATGGCAGGCAGCTATGACTTCACTCTTGAAATTCCAGTAAAAGTCGGGCAGTGCCTCCACTACCTTAAAGACAGCCTAGATGACCCCAACGCGAAGTTGCAATTTAATAATGAGGTTTTCTACTGCAATTTTACCGTAACTTTTTTACATTAGCTTTTTGATCTCAGACAAATGAAAATCACATTAATTGCAGCGGTACTGACAATGGCCTCTTGCGTCGGTGTGTATGCTCAGGATGCAGCCGTATGGAAGCAGCACCGCCATTCGCTGGAAATATCCACCGGAATACCATATCCGATGTTCACTCATTCTGACGCCGGGCCGGAGCCCGGTTCTCAAGAAGAACTTGAATTCTTGAGTCGGTGGGATAATGGGCTGTCGTTGAAAAAGACGATGTACCCCAACCTTACGGTGACATATTCTTTCAGATTCGCCAATAATGGAGAAGTATCGGTGTTTTTCAATATGCACGGTTACACCTACGCCCTACGCCAGCACGCCAAAGGGTATACGCCGGGGATGGAATGGGCCTACGATGTGAACAAAGTCACCAAGGTCCTGGAACGTGGCTATGTGAATATGGCCGTAGTCCCCGGGTTCTTGCTGAAGTATTACTGGCATAACAGAGATTACTGGAAATGGTATTCCGGTGCCGGATTAGGATTCTTCGCAACCGGGTACGATGTCCTCTCCGGCCTTCGCGTCACGCCGGAAATCATATTGGCCGGCACCCACTTTGGCCGCAACCACGTCTACGGCGTCGCAGAATTAGTATTCGGCCCCACCGGCCTGGGCCCGCAGCTGGGCCTGGGGTATAGGTTCTAGCGCCGCCCATATAGATGTGGTCCAGCGACTGGAACACCACACAGGCCGGTTCGTCTTCTTTCTTGGTGAGCGATTACTCGTATTCCCAGCCGGGCATTTAGTATACATAGGAATACCTCTAAACAGTCAATAGATCCAACGGTGTTACTCTTTCACACCCATGAAACTCAAGCTGTTCTGCATATTACTGCTGTCGAGCATTTCTTCTTATGCCCTTGCGCAGGTTGTCAACAGCGCAGACATCTACGGGACAGTGAGCGGATATGAAAACAATGGTGTAAAAGATTATCTGAGTTCAGTGCCTGGCGCCACGGTTCAACTGACATTTGGTGCCGACAGCTTATATACTACTACCAACATGGATGGCATCTTCCTGTTTAAAAACCTCTCCCCGCAGAAGGTGCATCTGAAGCTGTTCCTGCTCGGCAAGAAGACCATAGAAGGCGATTATGAGATAGAAGCCGGCCGGAATGCCTTCTATTTCATCATGGAAGACGCCGCAGCGCAGATAAATGCGGCCAAGATAGAAGCCGAAGCCGAGTTGAGCCGGAAAGTGGCCGACACAACCGTCTATAATGTCCGGCTGCTGAATTCGCTTGAAGGGGAAAGCGCCAGGGCCCTGCTGGAACAGCTCCCGGGCTTCAAGATAAACGACGCCGGCATCACGGTAGACGGGCAGCCTGTCATAAGGACCTATGTGAACGGTGTACTGATATTCGGCGACCATCCCGTGACGGCTGTAGATGCTCTCAAGGCCAGCGAAGTGGCACAGGTCAATGTCTATGACGAGCTGAGCCCGGAGGACAGGCATCGGGGCCTGACCCACGCCCGCAAGCAACGCGTGCTGGATATCAAGACCCTGGAGGACATCGTGTCGCTGACCGATGCCGTGCTGCTCGCAGAAGCCGGTGCCGACGAGGTCGTCAGCCCGCGCGGCCAGGGCCTCGGGGCAGTGGCATTCTGGTCGGAAATGGCGAACGCAAGCGCCATGGCCGGCTGGGACAATCTTTCAAGCCCGCTGCAGGAAATGGACCGCTATTCCCAGTCCACGCCTCTGGAACTTGCCCGGAAGGCGCAGAACCATTCGCAGCCGCTGAACACATATTCCGAAAGCCTTACCGCCAAGGTGGATTTTGCAAAGTACTGGAAAGACCGCTCATGGGGCAACAGCGTCAAGGGCTCGTATTCATTCGGGAGAAACTATCTCAAGACAGCCGAAAATGCGCTGACGCAGTATTACCGGACTGCGGAGAGTCCCGAAATGGCTTATTATGACACAGTATCGTCTGTAAATACGACCAGCCGCCACCTTTTCAGTCTCTTCGCCGACCTCCACGACACGCCACTGAAAGCGTTCCACTTGGATGCGTTCGGCTCCATCGACACAAAAAGTCAGTCATCGGTTGACATAGAAAAGCTTGTATCCGGGCAGACCCGGCTCCGAAACGAATCGGCCGGTTCAAAAAACTTTAACCGCGAGCTGACCGTCCGCTCCGGCTGGGCCGACAACGACCGCGAGAGGTTCAGGCCGTCTGTCGATCTCGAAACACAGTTCACACGCGAGAGGCTCGCGTCGTGGAAGGTGGACACAATGGCTACATCTTACCTCAGGCGCAGGTTGTCGACGGACGGAGGCGGCAACGGAATGAACGTCAATGCGACAGCCCGCCTGTCTTATGTCGCCTTTAACAACGAGCGGCACTCCCTTTCGATAAACGGCCAGTACCGTTTCAGCTATCGGGACATCGCCAGGCGGCAGATGACTATTGACAGCCTGGACATCCTCAATCCACAGATAAGCCCGGGAAGCACATTCGATTTTACCTGGAAAGATATCGCCCACAATTTATCGCTCGACGGCTTTTATTCGACAAGCAAGCTGAACATATCCGCAGGTCTGTCTTTAGCAGATGCGACAGTCCTTGGCGAAGACCGCTTCCCGGAAGCCATACCTACAGACAAGCACTATTTCGCAATTCTGCCGTACCTTTCACTCGTATATGGCAATCTCAATTTCAAGCTGGCCACATCCAATCAGCTGCCGGCGCTTGAGCAACTCCGGGGATACGTCAGCGATGCCAATCCGCTGGTACTGACGGCTGGCAATCCCCTGCTCAAGATGTCATATTCGGTTGATGGACAGTTGCAATGGACACAACCCCTCAAGGAGCATAACGGCAGACTTATGCTTTCTCTGGATGGCAAGTGTGAGTTCAATCCCATAGTGTCCGGATCGCGCTATTTTGCCTCAGAAACAGTCCTCCCCGAATATTTCGGCTATACGGCCCCAGCCGGAGCAATCTTGTACAACTTCGCCAACGCACCCACTCCGGCCTGGTCGGTCAATGCAGCGGCCACCTACTCTGGAGTCTTCTGCAGCAGGAAACTCATTGCCCAGTATGGACTCCTCGGGGTCTTTAAAGGCATACCGCAATATATCGGAGCAGACATCGTCGCCTTCAAGGACTTGCACCTTAATCTGTCTGCCCTGCTCAGATACACCCCTTCCAAGAAGCTGAAAATCAATTTCAGCCCGGCTGTTACCTATCTCCATTCAAGCAACTCTCTCGGGCAGAACCTCGCAGAGGCGGTAAACATCGTCGCCCCGCTGTCGTTTGACTACAATTATCTAAAGCATGGTTTTGCCAGGATAACGAACCGCTTCGGCTATAACCACTATTTTTCCGGGCTCGGCAGGGACATTACAACCGATTATCTGTCTGCTACTTTGGGCTGGAAATTCCTGAAGAACAGACTTTCTGTCAGCATCTCTGCAAACGACTTGCTGAACGCCTCAACCAAATATATGACCACTGCCACTGCGCAGTATTTCAGCCAGAGATGGGCCCCCGCCTCCGGTAGGTATTATCTGCTGTCTGTCATGTATGAATTCAGAAAAAAGAAATGATAACCCATAAACACAAACACCATGAAAAGATTATTATCAACTATCGTCATCGTTTTTGCATTTACATTGTGTTATGCAGAAAACCCTCCATTCCGAACCACAGGTAATGTTTCTGACCAAAATGGTGAACCACTCAGATTCGCCAGTATAACAGTAAAAGGCACCATGATTGGCACCTTAACTGACTGGGACGGCAATTATTCTTTCAAGGTCCCCACTGCAGACGCAATTCTTGTATGCTCTTATGTGGGCTATATTACAGAAGAAATCATCAGACATGGCCAAATTAATAATTTTGTCCTGCGGGAAGACAGCAGTTCACTGGAAGCCTCTGAAGAAGTTCGATTCCAGTATCAGGACGATGACGTCCCAACTTATAGCGCCACAAGCCCCGCTGCTTGGCCCGGGTATAGGTTCTAGCGCCGCAACATCTTGGCGGCATCTTCTGTGAGGAATGGCTCCACTTCGGCATAGGGCAGCACGAAGCTGGGCATGCCGGCGGCGTAGGGTGCTACCTCGTATTGCTGATATGTGAACACCAGG
>CACXHG010000087.1 GCA_902767355.1 uncultured Bacteroidia bacterium | reverse complement strand
AAGAAGATAGCTGTGTTCTTGCCCTCCATATCGGTGTTGGCGGAGCAGTGCATAGAAGCGATGCCTTGCAGCGGGAGATAGTAGTTCTGCATGGAGAACATACCCTTCTTCATCTCACCGCCATACCATGTGTTGATGATGCACTGCTCGCGGCTGGTGGTGTTGAAAGCCACGCAGGTCTCGCTGTTGAGACCGAGCTCCTTGTAGTTCTCTACCTTGGCCTTGGAAGCATTGTAAATCACAAAGTTGGGCTCGAAATGCTCCAGCTCCTCTGCTGTGGGCTGGATGAACATGTTCTTCACGAAATGAGCCTGCCAAGCTACTTCCACGATAAAGCGGACAGCCAGGCGGGTGGCCTCGTTGGCACCGCAGTAAGCGTCCATCACATAGAGCTTCTTGCCCGAGAGCTCCTTGATGGCGAGATCCTTGACCTTGGCCCAGACCTCTTCGCTCATCGGATGGTTGTCATTTTTGTATTCGTCGCTGGTCCACCATACCTTGTCGTGGCTCTGGGCGTCATCTACAATATATTTGTCTTTAGGAGAACGACCGGTGTAGATACCAGTCATCACATTCACTGCACCCAGCTCTGTAAGGACTCCTTTGTCATAGCCCTCCAGACCGGCCTTGGTCTCTTCTTCAAATAAAAACTCGTAAGACGGATTGTGTGCTATCACTGTCGAACCCGTGATACCGTACTTTGCTAAATCAATTTTTGCCATACTGTATTTGTTGTTTTTTCGACTTTTATTATGCCGCGAAAATAGTTAAAAATTCCATTCCACGACACATTTAGCTGCAATAAACACGCCAATTTTAGAAATTTTTGAAGTCTGCCACTGCGGCAGGTGTTCCGAGGTCTTTCAGTTGCAGTGAAGGGAACTCCACGGCCTCTATCTGATAGCTGCGGCAGAGTTTCAGATAAAAATCGATGATTGAAAACTTGTCAGGCCAGGCCGGCATAAGTGACAGCATTCCGACAGAGAAGACATGAATGCCGGCGAAAGCCTTTCGCTTGCAGTCTTCCGGGCGCAGCCCCTTGAAGGGGGTCTTGACCTCGCCCGTTTTTATATTGGTCCAGCCGACCAGCAGGTCCTTGTCGTCGAAAAGCAGGTAGCGGCTGGTGGGACGGTCGCTTACCAGAAGGGTCGCGTCGGCGTCCGACACCAGGGAGCGGCCCACGAACCAGGGTATGTCCAGGTTGGAGACGATATCCACATTGTGGATCAGGAACTTGCTCTCTCCCTTAAACAGCGGCGCGGCAAGCTTGAGGGCGCCGCCCGTGTCGCGCAGCATATCCCTCTCGTCGGAGATTTTGATGTCGTAGCCGAAATTGTCGTTCCGCTCGAGATAGTCGATAATCTGGTCGCCGAAGTGGTGCACGTTCACCACAAAATTGCGGAAACCGCCTTGGGCCAGATTGCGTATGGTACGCTCGAGCATGGTCATACCCCCCACTTCGACAAGCGCCTTGGGCTTGTCGTCGGTGAGCGGCCTCAGTCGGCTGCCCAGTCCTGCAGCGGGAATGAATGCTTTCATTTGAGCACTTTGGATATATTCAGCGCAGTGTGGCGCACAATAACATTCACATCATAAGCCGCAGCAATGGCCTCTGCCATTTTCTGGGCGGAGTACACAGAGCGGTGCTGGCCGCCTGTGCAGCCGAAGGACACCATCATGTGCGTGAAACCGCGCTGCGTAAATTTCTCTATATGCGGGAACACCAGCGACTTGGCCTTATCCAGGAAGACAAGTATGCCGCCATCTTTCTCCAAAAACTCTATCACATTGGCATCCAGGCCGGTAGATTTCTTATACTGCTCGTAGCGGCCGGGGTTTTCCAGCGCGCGGCAGTCAAACACAAAGCCGCCGCCGTTGCCGCTCGGGTCGGTTGGCAGGCCTTGCCTGTAGGAAAAGCTGCTGACCATCACCGTAAGGCGGCCGTTGTGCGGCTCGGCGACCTTTGCCGCCGATTTTGCCAGATGCTCCAGTACCCTGCAAAGCTCGGGATAGCGGCCCTCATATTCCGGGCATAGCTGCGCTGCGTTGGCCAGCGCAAAGGGCACGCTTTCGACAAATTTACCCTTTTTCTCTATATAGCCGCGGAAGCCATAGGCGCCCAGCACCTGAAGCGTGCGGAACAGGGCATACAGGCGCAGCGCGGCCCTGAAAGCATCGTTGTCAAGGTCGGCATAGGGCTTTGCCGCAGCAATATAGGCGTCTATCAGTGCCTTGCGCAGGGTCTCGGGATAGCTGGCCGCAGCCTGCCATACAAAAGACACCAGGTCGTAGCACACCGGCCCGCGACGCCCGCCCTGGAAATCTATGAAATAAGGCTCGCCATCGCAGAGCATCACGTTGCGCGCCTGAAAATCGCGGTACATGAAACCCCAGGGGCAGGCGGCAGAGAGCAAGTCATCGGCAAGGCGTTCAAAGTCGTCCTGCAGGGCAATCTCGTCGAAAGGGGCCGCAGTGAGCTTGAGGAAGTCGTATTTGAAATAATTCAGGTCAAAAAGGATGTTGCGGCGGTCAAATTCGCTCTGGGGGTAGCAAACCGAGAAATCAAAGCCCTCTGCCCCCTCGAACTGCAGTCTGGGCAGATAGGCGACCGCCTTCAGCAGCAAGGCCTTTTCGCCGGAAGAATAGCTTGCCTGCCGACGCCCCTGCGAAACAGCATCGTAGAGGCTGTCATCGCCCAGGTCGTCCTGCAGGTAGCACATGCCGTCTTCGCCCACGGCCAGCACCCGGGGGACGTTGAGGCCCTTGGATGCGAAATGGTCCGAGATGGCCACGAAAGCCTTGTTCTCTTCCAGCACGGTGCCCTTTGCCCCCACTGCGCTACGGGCGTCGGATGCACGCAGGCGGTAGTACTCCCGGTCGCTGCCGGCACCCGCCAGTTTTTCTACACTGACGGCTTCGGCGCCGAAATATGCCTTGAATAATGCTTTGAGTT
>CACXHG010000086.1 GCA_902767355.1 uncultured Bacteroidia bacterium | reverse complement strand
TATCCGGACCCTTCGAAGCAGATAGCCTACAGCCGACTGTATGCGGCCGGCATCGGCAACTTTGAAGTATATGTCAACCGGCGCAAGGTCGGCGACCACGTGCTGGACCCGGCCCAGAGCACCTATAGCAAACGCGTTTATTACGAAACCTACGATGTCGGGGAGCTGTTCCACCAGGGTGGCAACAGCATCGTGATCCCTGTGGCGCCCGGCTGGATGGGCAGCCCCCGCCTGAGGGCGCAGCTGGAGGTCGTCTATACCGACGGCACCTTCTATGTGATGACCACGGATGCCTTCCGCCATGTGACCCCCGGCCCGACGGTTTATGCTACCATATTCGACGGCGAGGCCTACGATGCCCGTCAGGACTACGATTATATATGGGAGCCGGGAGTTCCGACGGGGCTTATGGACAAGCAGTGGGCATGGGCGCACAACACCGACGACCCGACCGGGCAGATGCATGCGGCCCGCGTGGAGCCCATCCGGGTGGTGGAGCGTCTCACTCCCAAGCTGGTGGCGCAGCCGCAGCCCGGCATTTATACTTTCGACGCCGGGCGCAATCTGGCCGGATGGGTCAGGATACGCGTGCGCGGCAAGGAGGGCGACACCGTGAAGCTGTATTTCGCGGAGACCCTGCGCGAAGACGGCAGCGTGAACCAGGACAACCTGCGCAATGCCAAAGCCTGCGACAGCTACACCTGCAGCGGGAAAGGCACGGAGGAGTGGGCGCCGGCGTTCACCTATCACGGATTCCGGTATTTCCAGGTCGAGGGTCTGGGTTACGAGCCGTCGGCAGAGGACTTTACCGTTGAGGTGGTCCGCACCGACGTGCGCACTATCGGCAGTTTCTGCTGTGCGAACGAACTGGCAAACCGCATCCACGAGATGGTGGTGCACACAGAAGAGTCCAACCTGCACAGCGTGCCTACCGACTGCCCGCAGCGCGACGAGCGCATGGGCTGGCTCAACGACCTGACTGTGAGCCACGAGATAGCCGCCTACATCTTTGACATGGCCCGCTTCTTCTCCAAGTTCGCCCAGGATATAACCGACACCCAGGACGACGAGGGGACCATTACCTGCGTGGCGCCGTTCCGCTTCGGGATGCGCCCTGCGGACCCCGTGAGCGCTTCTTACCTGCTGATGCCTTTCCACTCCTATGAATTCTACGGCAATCTGCATGCGATAGCAGACAATTTCGAGGGCATGCGCAAATGGGTGGACTATCTGCGCAGCCGCACCGAAAACGGCATCGTGCAATACAGCTATTATGGCGACTGGTGCCCGCCGCGGGATTATCTGATGGATCCCAACGGCAGCGGCGTGTCCCGCGACACCCCCGGCCTGCTGATGTCCACCGGCTATCTTTATCTGTGCGAAAAACTCCTCAGCCAGATGGCCTTAAAGCTGGGCAAGGAGGCCCTGGCCGCAGAATATACCGCTTATGCGGCCCAGACCAGGGATGCGTTCCAGAAGGAATACTGGAAGGAGGACATCGGCGGATATGCGGCCAACAATCAGGCCTGCAATGCGTTCGCCCTCTATCTGGGCATACCTTCCCCCGAGCAGAGGCCCCGCGTGGTGGCAAACCTTGTGGCGGATGTGCGCGCCAAGGGCCATCACCTGACCACCGGCAACCTGTGCACTAAATATGTGCTGGATATGCTCACCGCCAGCGGTTATGTGGACGACGCCTGGAAGATTGTCACCCAGACGACCTATCCCAGCTGGGGCTTTATGCTGGACAAGGGGGCGACCACGGTGTGGGAGCGCTGGGAATATCTGACCGGCGACGCGATGAACTCGCACAACCACCCCATGATGGCCTCCGTGGACCCCTGGTTCTACCGCTACCTTCTGGGTATAGAACCTCAGGCGGAACACCCCGGCTTCGAGCGCTTCAGCCTGAAGCCGTATGTGCCCCAGGGGCTTGAGTGGGCCAAAGGCTCCCTCGAGACCGTGAAGGGCAGGGTGGGCAGCGCCTGGACGCACAAGGGCCGCAGCTTCACCTGGACCATAGAGATTCCGGCCAACACCAGCGCCGAAGTGAGCGTGCCCTGCAGCGGCGCCTCCAGCGTGAGAGTCGATGGCCGGCGCGTTAAAAGCGTTTACGATCAAGGCTATGCGACCCTGACCCTGGGCAGCGGCCGTTATGAAATAACAAGCAGACTCTGATTATGAAAAAGCTACTGTATTGCTTATTCTGTTCGATAGTGCTGGTCTCCGCCTGTGCCTGCGAGCATGAGCCGGTGTTCATAATCCCGGAAGACCCCAATAAAGAGAAGCCGGATCCCGGCAAGGAGCCGGAAAAGGAGCCTGAGGTGGACCCGGTCCCCGTGAGCCAGAGTATGGTGGGCGACATTGTCGGCGTGGACCAGTTCGGGCGTGCCTTCGACCGCATCGGCGGCTTCCGCGATGACCGTCAGGTGGGAATGTTTTTCTGGCCCTGGATAGGCCAGCCCTATGCCAGCGGCGTATATGACGCCACCAAGATTCTCCAGATGGCTGACGGCAAAAACATCCTATTCCATAAGTATGACGACGTGATAAGCCCCAACGGCCAGGCTCACTGGTGGGGAGAACCTCTCTGGGGCTACTACAACTCCGACGACGAATGGGTGCTTCGCAAGCAGATGCAGATGATTACCATGGCCGGAGTCGATTTTATCTTCTTCGACCATACCAACGCCGTGATTTACGACAAGGTGGTCCTGCAGGTGTGCAAGGTCATAGACGAAATGCAGAAAGAGGGCTGGAATCCGCCCAAGATTGTCAGCTACACGCATTCCCGCTCTTTCCAGACGGTGCGCGGGCTTTACAATCTGCTCTACAAACCGGGCCGCTACCCCAATGTTTGGTATATGTACGAGGGCAAGCCGCTCATCATCGCCTACACAGATCCTGCCGACGACAGGGCGGAGGCGGCCTCCCGGGGGGATACATCCTACGACCCGGGGCAGCTGGATGCCGAAATCCTGGATTTCTTCCATTTCTTCAAGCCCAACTGGCCCTCGGATCCGACCTATCCCAATGGCTTCACCTGGATAGAATGGAAGTTCCCGCAGCCATATCATACGGAGTCCAAGATGATGAATGTCACGGTTGCCAGCCACCCCATGGTGCCTATGTCGTTCTCGCTCACGCGCGAAAACTGGACCAACTGGGGCCGCGGCTGGAATCCGTCGCTCAGGCAGAATATAGCCGAGGATGTGGATAAAGGCACATTTTTCCAGGCTCAGTGGGACGAAGCCGTCAAGGCCGATCCGCCTATGGTGTCTGTGGGCGGCTGGAACGAATGGATTGCCTACAAGCAGCTTTATGACGGCGAATATATGCTCTGCGATGCGGCCAGCAAAGAGTATTCCCGCGACATCGAACCCATGAAGGGTGGCTACGAGGATGCCTTCTATCTGCAGCTGATCCGCAACGTCCGCCGCTACAAGGGCTCACAGGAAGGTCTGCGGGAAGCCCAGCCGGAAAAGACCATCGATATAGGCGGCGATGTGGCCCAGTGGAGCGATGTCGGGTATGTGATGAAGAACACCGACGCCGCATTCATCGCACGCAATGCCTATGGCAATACGCAGAAAGTGCATTACGCCCAGCCGGCGCCGGCCGACAAGCTGCTGGAAGTGCGGGTGGCGCACGATGCGGAAAATATATATTTTTATATAAAAGGAAAGGAGGCGTTCTCCAAGCCCACCCAGATGGGCAACTGGCTCAATATCTACATCGGAGTCGGGGAAGTGGCGCTGAAGGCGTGGGAAAGCTACGATTATGTCGTCGGACGGGAGGTCTATGGCGACAAGGCCACCGTGCAGAAGATTGCCGCCGGCTATAAATTCTCGGATTGCGGCCAGGCCCGCCTGCTTCGCTCGGGCGATATCATCCAGCTGGCGGTGCCGCGCAGCGCTTTGAGTATCGGCGGCGAAAAGCAGTTCTATTTCAAAGTGGCGATGGGAGTTGACAATCCATCGGATATTATGAACACCTACACCTCCGGCAGCGCCATGCCCATGGGCCGCCTGAGCTACAAGTATATGATGAACAACTAAACCATACTGATCTTATGAAAGCCAAACTTGTATGTATTCTGCTGGCGCTGTCAGTCGCCTTTGGCGCCCTTGCCCAGCAGAATCGAAGCTACACCGTAAAAGGTGTCATCACCGACACGCAGCAGATGCCGGTGCCGGGCGTGACTGTCCAGATACAGGGCACGACACAAGGCGTAATGGCAGATGTTGACGGTACATACTCCATCAAGGTCCCCGACGGTGGGGCCGTGCTGATATTCACCTGTATGGGTTATCAGACGCAGGATGTGCCGGTGGCAAACCGTCAGGAGATAAACGTGACGATGCCGGAAGAAACCACGCAGCTGGAAGAGACCGTGGTCGTGGCCTACGGCCAGCAGCGTAAAGAGAGTGTCGTGGCGGCGGTCTCCAGCATGCCTGCCACGGGTCTGGTGCAGACGCCGGCTTCCAACCTGGGTATAGCCCTTGCGGGCCGTCTGCCCGGTCTTACCGTACTGCAGCGTTCCGGCGTGCCGGGCGGCGAGCAGATGAATTTCTACATCCGCGGCGCTTCTACTGTCAACGGCCAGAGCCCACTGATACTGGTGGACGGCGTGGAAAGGGACTTTACGGCCCTGGATCCGCGCGAGGTGGAGACCATCACCGTGCTCAAGGATGCGTCGGCGACTGCGGTATATGGTGTGCGCGGCGCCAACGGCGTGATACTGGTGACCACCCGCCGCGGTAAATCCGGCGCGCCCGTGATCGACGTCACGATGGAGCAGTCCTGGCAGAACCCGACCCGTATGCCCGACATGGTGAATGCCTACGACTATGCCCTGCTGCGCAATCAGGTCGAATTCCAGAACGGCCGCCAGGCGATCTATGACGACGTTGCCCTGGAGCACTACCGTACGGGAGATTTCCAGGCGCTGTATCCCACGCGTAATTTCACCAAGGAGTTCATACAGCCCAACAGCCCCATGCAGAGGGTCAATGTGAACATCAGCGGCGGCACCGACCGCATGCGCTATTTCACCACGGTGGGCTATCTGCACCAGAGAGGTATTTTCCGCACGGAGCCCTTCGACGAATACGACTACGACCCCACGTCAAAGGCCGACCGCGTGAACTTCCGCTCCAACTTTGACATAGACGTGACCTCCAGCCTGAGGATGTTCCTCAACATCAGCGGCTATATGCAGGCCAAGAACGACCCGGTGGTGGTGCCCAACAACGGCGCATATCTGAACGATGTCAGTGCCTATTCCGTGGTGATAAGCTCGCTTGTCACAACGCCCAACAACTATTTCAACGACGTTACGCCCGACGGTGAAGTGCTGACGTCTTCACTCAAAGGCGGAAACATAAACAACGTGCCCTACGGTATGCTCAACCGCTCCGGTTTCCGCAACACGCAGACCAATCAGGTCACCGCGACCCTCGGCCTGGAGCAGCAGCTGGACTTCATCGCCCGCGGCCTGTCGGCAAAGGTGGTGCTCTCTTACGATGCGTTCTCCAGCAACCAGCAGGTGCGCCAGCGCACATTCCAGCTCTATGAGGCCGTCGCCGACCCCGACTCTCCCGACGGAGTGCGCTACGACAAGACCGGCACCATGAGCAACAGCCCGCTGAGCGATGCGCAGTATCAGAGCTTCCAGAACCTGTTCAACGTGGATGCCTCCCTGAACTATGCCAGGGTGTTCGGCAAGCACGACGTTACCGGCATGCTCCTGTTCAACCGCTACCGCAGGGTCATCAACATACAGCTGCCCTATAACTACGTGGGCTTCGTGGGCCGCGCGACATACGCCTACGACAACAAGTATCTGGCAGAGGTCAACTTCGGCTACAACGGCTCCGAGCAGTTCGCTCCCGGCAAGAAGATGGGTTTCTTCCCCTCTTTCTCCGTGGGCTGGGTGTTCTCCGAAGAGCCTTGGATGAAATATCAGGACGCGATAACCTTCGGCAAGATACGCGCTTCTTTCGGCCAGGTCGGCAACGACAACATGAACGGTTCCCGCTTCGCCTTCCTGACCCTCTGGAGCGGCAGCTACGAATCCCAGATAGGCAACGAAGAGCTGACCTGGGAGAAGGCTTCCAAGTATAACCTCGGTCTGGAGCTGGGCCTCTGGCACGACCTGCGCCTTGAGGCCGATGTGTTCTACGAGCGGCGCGACAACATCCTTATCCCCGCCACAGGCCTTGTGCCGACCGGCGTGTTCGGTACCGGCGGCGTCTATGTGTCGGGCATCCTGCCCAAGGTGAATGCCGGCCAGATAGAGAACAAGGGTTTCGAGACTAGCCTGAGCTATTCCAAAGTCTTCTCGCGCGACTTCCGTATGGATGCGAGGGGCAACGTCGCCTTCAACCGCAATAAAGTCCTGTATCTGAGCGAGGTGCTGCTGCCTGAAGATTATGCGGTGCGGCTGCGCAGCACCGGCTTCCGCATGGGGCAGAATTTCGGCTATGAGACGGCCGGCTTCTTCAACAGCGAGCAGGATATCCTCGACTGGTACGACCAGAGCGGCACCGGGGCCAGTCCCAAGCCGGGCGACCTGAAGTATGTGGACCATACCGGCGACGGCTATGTGGACGAGCGCGACATGGTGCCCATCGGCAATCCGGAGATGCCGGAGTGGAACTTCGGTTTCGGCCTGAGTCTGCAATACAAGGGCTTCGACTTCAGCATGATGTGGCAGGGCGTCGCAGGCCGCAGCTACTATCTGTCGGGCCAGCGTATATGGGAGACCTACAACTTCAACCAGTGGCACAAGGAAGCCTGGAGCCAGGCCCGCCTGGATGCCAATCTCCCCATAACCTATCCCCGACTGGACCCGGGCAGCAACGCCAGCAAGATACTCTCCGACTTCTGGCTGGTGAACGGCGACTACCTGCGCCTGAAGAATGTCGAAGTCGGCTACAGCCTGCCGCAGCGTTGGGCCAGAAGCATCCGCGCCCAGCAGATACGCTTCTATGTGAACGGCCTCAACCTGCTCACCTTCGACAACTATCCGGTCAAGTACCAGGATCCCGAGCAGAACAGCGAGTTGCTCTATCCCGTTTTCTCGACTTACAATGTCGGTCTGAATATTTCCTTCTAAAAAGAAAGAGTTATGAAAAAGACTGTTTATATACTTCTTGTTGCGTTAATAAGCCTTAGCAGCTGCAATAAAATTCTTGAAAAGACCCCCGACGGTCAGATTACCCTGGATAAGGTCCTGAGCAACCGCGACCGCAGCAAAGGCCTGATAGATGTCGTTTATGGCGAGATATACACCCAGAGGGATCAGATTTCCTTTGTGATGAACCCCTTTGACTGCCTTACCGACAACGCTTTCTGGGCAGCCACCTACGATGCCTACGACTGGCACAACGGCACCCTGTCGCTCTCCAATCCCGTGATTACCTGGGACTGGAACAGCCCTTCGGAGCAGCTCTGGCCGGACTTCTGGCGGGGCATCCGCCTTGCCAACAATGCGATAAAGTATCTGCCCCAGTCCACTGTCCTGACCCAGCAGGAAATAGATACCTGGGTGGCGGAGGCCCGCGTGCTGCGCTGCTGGTATTATATGCATCTGCTTGAATTCTACGGGCCTATGCCCTGGGTAGAGGAACCCTTCGATGCCTCTTTCAAGGACTGGGCCGGCCTCACGCGGCCGACCTTCGACTGGATTGCAGACAAGATTTCTTCCGAGTTGATGGATGTGGTTCAGTCCGGTGTCCTCCCCAACCGTCAGCCTGCCAACGAAGCCCGCCATGTGGACAACGGAGTGGCAAAGGCCATCCGCGCCCGCGTGTATATGCTCAATGCCAGCCTGCTCAACAACCCCGAGCACGACCGTGCAAAGTGGCAGAAGGCAGCCGATGCGGCGCAGGACGTGCTCAATATGAGCGAGTATGACCTGGTACCGATGAGCGATTACAAGAAGCTCTTTGTGAGCAATTTTACCGATGAGATTCCCGAGATCATCTGGCGGGCCTGGACCGATAACAGCCACATCAACAACACCAACTGCGTGGACGTCGGCTCCTACCCGTATGCCTCCATCAACCACGTCTGGAACTGCGGCGAATCTCCCACACAGGAGCTTGTGGACTGCTTTGAGATGACCAACGGGGCAATGCCCGTGACCTACGACGACGCCACTCGCCTGAAGGTGACCGTTACCCCCGAAGCGGCCGAGCTGGGCTACAGCGAGGCCAAGGGCGGCGACCCCTATGCCAACCGCGACGCGCGTTTCTATGTGGACATTCTCTATAACGGGGCGGATTACGGTGTGCCCTATAACTGCACGCAGAATTATATCATTGAAACTTATGTGGGCGGCCGCAACGGCTTCAACGACGTCATCTCCCAGGAGACCCAGCGCTCCTGCACCGGCTACTACAGCCGCAAAGACAAGTATATCAATTTCTGGGGTCCCGACGGCGGCTACTCCAAGATGGGCGTGCACTGGGTATTCTTCCGTCTGGCGGAATTCTACCTGAACCTTGCCGAGGCGGCGTGCGAGCTGGGCGATTTTACCACCGCAACCCGTGCGCTCAATAAAGTCCGCCAGCGCGCTCTCCAGCCGGCCATAGAGGATGTTCCGGGATATCAGGCAAACTACGATTTCCTGATGGGCCGCATACGCAACGAGCGCCGCGTGGAGTTCTGCCTGGAGCAGGGCCGCTTCATAGACCAGCGCCGCTGGAAGATTCTCTCCGAGACCAACCGTTTCGTGACGGGCATGCGCATCACCAAGGAAGACGACGGCACCTTCTCTTACGAGCGTCGCAAGATACGTGACTACCAGTCTTATACAGATAAATATCTGGTTCTCCCCATTCCTCTGGAAGATGCCAAGAAAATGACTGGAATGACCCAGCCTGAGGCTTGGCAGTAATCACCATAAAAAACCAGTGATATGAAAACTATACATCATATTTTTCTGATTTTGGCGCTGGCGCTAATGGCCGGCTGCCAGACTGTGGATGCGCCCGCGCCGGATCCGGTGGGAGATCTGAAAGCCTATCCCGGCATAGGCAGGGTGCTTCTGGCCTTCAGCGTCCCCGAGGATGCCTTTGCAGGCAAAGTTTTTTATAACTCGGGCAGCATCAAGAAGTTTTTCGTGGATCCTTCTACCGCAGAGCAGAAGGTGATGGTGGACGGCCTCACAGCGGGCGAGAATGTGCTCAGGGTCGTGACCATGGATGTTTCCGGCCGCGAATCCCTGCCAAAAGGCATCAAAGTTGAGGTTTACGGCGAGTCTTTCTACCCCGGCGCGCTGGCAAACCGCAATTTCATAAGCATGACCGAGCTGTCGGAATCGGCCGTAAGGATTAATTTCTCCGAAGCGACGGGCGACGAGGCCTATGTAGTGATTTCCTACAGCGATGCCGCCGGGCAGCTGCACGAGAAGATTATGTCCCGGGACGAGACCTCCGTGACTGTAGAAGGCGTGGATCTGGACCTTCCGATGACCTTCCGTACTGTGTATAAACCGACAGAAGATTTTCTGGACGAGTATGCAGCTCCCAGGATCAATATCCAGGATGCGGCGCTGATGCAGCTCAATAAAGAGAACTGGCTGACGACCGCCAGCGGCAGCGATGCCGCCGCCCCGGTAGAACTGCTCAAGGACGGCCGCCCGTCCACCTCGTGGAAGGCAGCCCAGAGCGGCCCGCAGACCATTACCATAGACATGCAGAGCGTGAAGCTGTTCTCCGGCATAGCCCTGTCCCAGGGTTGGGACTTGTCTGACGGCACCATGGCCGGGCACTTCCTGTGCGAGATCAGCAACGATGGCTCCAGTTGGACCCAGATCTTGGACAAGAAGTTGGCGCACAATGCCTTTGCCCAGATATTCCCGCTGGCCAATCCAGCCAGGGCGCAATATCTGCGCATAACCCTGGACAAGCCCATGGACGATCGTCCCATCCAGCTGGGTGAGATAGACCTTTACAACGACCTGAACTCCACGCTTGGCGAAGATGTGAGCGCGATGCCGCAGCTGGTCAACGCCAAAGTGCCTATCAGTGGAGACGGGGCGCAGGATTTGGCCACTCCGGTGGGTGCAGGCCGCATGCAGCGCGCGGTGGGCTGGAATACCAGCGACGAGACAATCATCACCACAGATACCTCCGTTGGCGGCCTGTGCATTTTCTCGGCCCACGCCTGGGGTATCAGCAATGTTGTGAACGGCAAGGTATGGCAGACCCTGGACCTCATGCCGGGCTACTACAGCCTGGACTGGAATTTCGGTTCCCTGACGGACGAAAGGGGAGTGGACGCCTTCGGTATTGTGGCAAAAGGCCATGCGCTGCCGGATATAGACGCTGCCACAAGCGACCCTTCTGTCCTGGCCTCTTTCCCTATGGAGAATTACAAGTCAGCCATTTATAACCAGGAGTTCTCTCTCAGCGAGCCGACGACCGTCACCATAGGATGGGTCTTCACTACCTACGACTTGTATGTGATTACCGGCTCCATTCCCTGGAGCGACCTGTATATCAACAGTATAGAGCTTAACACAAGGTAATGTCCAGATTTTTGAGCAAGATAGCCGCGCCCATCGCCCTGCTGGCCCTGTGCTGCCAGTGCGCCCAGCCGCGCTATGACAACCCTGATGACGGATCCGGCAGTAAGGATTCTGAACCGCAGGAGATAGCCACCCCGGTGGATTCCATATTCCAGTTTACTCTCAAGGGAGAAGACTGCAACTTTGCCGACTGGGCCGACT
This sequence comes from uncultured Bacteroidia bacterium, assembly GCA_902767355.1. Lineage (GTDB taxonomy): Bacteria > Bacteroidota > Bacteroidia > Bacteroidales > UBA932 > Equibacterium. The sequence continues at coordinate 4,742 of CACXHG010000086.1, read as the reverse complement.
ACGGGGTGTATGTGCCCGCAGATGCGAAACGCATCCAGGGCGTGCTGATTCTCCAGCACGGCTGCGGCATGGAACAGTTCGGATTGACCCGCCACTACGATCTCCAGTATCAGGCCTTTGCCCGCAAGTGGAATCTGGCCGTGATAGAAACCGCCATCCACGGCACCTGCGGCCTCTGGGGCTATCCAGACAAGGGCAGCGCCCAGGGCCTTTTCAAGGTGCTGGCAAAGGTGGCCGCAAAGACGCATCGCGACGAGATAACCATCGCGCCCTGGCTGCTTTGGGGCCATTCCGCCGGCGGCTTCTGGACGCTCGGGATGCTGCGCGACTATCCGGAGAAGATTATCGCGGCGGTGTGCTACAGTGCTGCCTGGGACCCCGGTTACGAGTATAATTCCGTTGCAGCGGAAGTTCCGTTGCTGATGCGTCACGCCGGCAAGGACGACGGCGATGCTTCTTCCAAGTGCCCCGAGACAGCCATCCATACTTTCAGCTCTCTCAGGGCCAAGGGGGCGCCGGTGGCGATTGTGTGCAACCGGGGGCAGAACCACAACCTCAGCTATCTTAGGACCATGGCCATCCCGTTCTGGGAGGCGGCCCTTAGTCAGAGGCTGGGCGCGGCCGGGCTCAAACCGCTCGATCCGGCCCGGACCTGGCTTGGCGACACGACTTCGTTCGAGATTTTCAAGGAGAGCGGCTATGCGGGCGACAAGTCTGCCATGGTCCGCCTGCCGGACGAGGCCAGCGCCAAGGCCTGGAAGGAATTTGCCACCACCAATGTCGTGGTGGACAAGACAGCGCCCTCGGCACCCTTTGATGTCACCGCCCGGCAGAACGGCGACGTGCTGGAGATAAGCTGGAAGGCGGATGCCGACGTCGAGTCCGGCATAGCGTGCTTCAACATCTACAGGGACGGCGTTCCGGTAGGCAGGGTTCCCGAAGCCGGCGAATACCAGAGCTACAACTTCAATGGCGACAACACCTATCCCGTGCCCGCCCCGGCAATGAAGTACCGTCTGCTGGAAACCCCGGCCAAGGCCATCCGCATAGGCGTGGAAGCCACCAACCGCGACGGGCTTAAATCTTCGATAACAGAAATTAAATACAAACCATAAAAACAACAATTATGAAAAGAATTATTTCCTTTCTGATTCTGACGGCAGTCATGGCCTGGACCGGCTGCAACAAGGTCGATCTCTCTCCGCTGGAAAAGCGCATTGCAGATCTGGAGAAGACCGTAAACAGTCTTAACGAGATAAGTCTTACGGGCGACTACATCACCGATATCCAGCCGCTGAGCGAAGGCGGCGAGGTCGTGGGCTATGTGGTGACCTTCAACGAACACGGCCAATATACCGTCCGCAACGGCAAGAACGGCAAAGACGGTAAGGACGGCATCGGCGAGCAGGGCCTTCCCGGCGCCGACGGCGACAGCTGGTTTGCAGATGTCACAGTGACCGACGACACGGTGACTTTCAAACTGGACGACGATAATAAGACTACCTTTACCATTCCCCGTGCCGGCGCTGCCGCCGACTTCGGCCTGCTCATAGAGCAGAGGGAGTGGACCGTGTCCACCGGCGGGCAGAAAATCAGGGTGCCTTTCTCCATCAAAGGCGGCGACGATGCCACTGTGGTTTCTGCACTGGCTACGGAAGGCTACAAGGCCTCAGTTGACGGCAACCAGATTGTGATTGTCGCTCCCGAAGAGCCCGGCGATGCCCAGGTTTGGGCCGTGGCCGAAAACGGCGCCGGCAAGAGCAGCGTGGTGGTGCTCAGGATCACCTTTGCCGAAGCGCAGGTAATTGCCCCTGACAAGAGCAAGTGGACCGTATCTACAGAAGGGGATGTCATTACCATCGATCTCGGCGGCGAAAGCAGCCAGAGCGCAATCGTGCTCAATCAGTCTTCTGACATTGCTTCTGCAACCCTGCCAAGCAAATTCACCCTTGCATCCACGATGGACGGCGAAGAGTGGACAGCCATACTTTCAGACCAGCCACTGGTCGGCCGCTCCGGCAGCCAGGTGTTCGAATTCGGCAGGATTGTGAACGCCACCAAGCTCAGACTGACCCTCGGCGAGCCTTTCGAGAACGGTCTCGAAGTGAAGCAGCCCGAAGTGGATGTGGTTTGCGGCGAAACCGCCACTTGCGAATTGGAGCCGATGGTAGCGGCGCCCCAGCTGAAAAACGCCGTACGGCCGTTTGCCCGCACCGACACCTGGAGTTTCGACACCGACGGTTCGGGCCGTTTCCGCTCGCTTCTGGAGTGGAATCACTCCCAGTCTACCTGGGGCATTTCTTACGATCTGGGCCTGGACTATGCGGGCGTCTGGACCTGCCCTATATGGGGCTGTAGCTCCGTAGTCAATGGAAAAGTATGGCAGGTAGTTGATTTTACCGCACCCGGATACTATTCCTTTGAAGCGCTCATCTATGGATCCGACTACGAGCCCGATGTTGATATGTATCTCGTTGCCGCTGCCGGCGACGGTGGCGAAGGCGGAGTCGCCCTGCCCGACGTCGGCGAAGATGGCACATTGACTCCGAAAGAAGGCACCCTGGCATATCTGGATGTCCACAAGGTACATTTTGTAGAGCAGGGTGGCCAGCAGGTTCCCACTCCCAAGTCAATCACCTTCAAAGTTGCCGCTCCCGGTGCGGTGAGCGTAGGCTGGGTGGCGAATACCCACACGAATACCTATCAGGACGAAGGCGGTAACTGGCACTATATTTGGCAGTGCTTCTACTTCACTGGATTTGCTCTCAAATAAACATGTTCAAACGCAATTTATTCTTGGCTGTGCTTGCACTGCTGCCGCTTCTGCTCTCTTGCGGATGCGGCAAGCAGGCGCAAGGCGGCTATACCCTTCAGGATATTTCATTGACCCCCGCCAGCCTCAATATGGTTGTGGGCGACAAAGCAACCGTCAAGGCATATCCCAAGCCGTCCGTGGCCAATGCCATCGCCTTTGCCTGGGAGACGACCGACGCTTCGGTGGCGACCGTGTCCAATGGCCAGGTGACGGCCGTCGGCGAGGGAGAAGCCTCAATCAAGGTTTCTTATCAGGCGGTCACCAAGGAGCTTCCGGTGACTGTCACGGCAAAGCCGGAACCTGTGCCGGCGGACTTCGCCAGGGCGGTGATGTACGACCAGGCGCTGTCTGCCGCCAACCGGCCTGCCGAGATTCAGACGGCCGGCCTGGCGACTTATGCCGACGACGGGTTGCTGGTGGGCAAGACCGGCGGCGTTGTCAAGCTGGACCGCTTCTATGCCCTGGCAGAGCGCGCGGTGCGCTATCGCATCAAGCCTTCGGCCGATGCGGTGTGCCTGCTTCGCTCCAGCGAAGGCGACTTGCAGGTGACGCTGGATGTTCCCGGCAGGAAAGTGTCTATCCTGACGACTCCCGTCACCACGGCGCCGGTAGATTTCCTGTCGGGCGACAAGGAGTATGACGTTGAGATACAGCATATCTATCAGAAGGCTGTGGTGGTCGTGACTGATGTGGCCAGCGGTGCTTCTGCCGAGCTTTCTGCCATCAACGACGGCGAGGGCGGATGCGGCCAGGGCAAGATAAACAACGGCTTCAATGTCGGCCCCGGCTGGGATCACTATTGCTTCGGCCTGCAGAAGGGCAGCTCCATGCTCGTGAGCCGCATCACCGTAGAGTCCCTGAAAGACAAGGTGCGCCTGCTCCTTTACGGCGACAGCATCACGCAGCCGGAATGCTACTATCCTACAGCCGATTTTCCCGAGGCCTATACGCAGCTGGTGATAGCCCGACTGGGCGGCAGTGCCATCAGCAGCGGCCGCGGCGGCGGCACCATCAACACCGTGCTGGAATATCTGCCGCACGAACTGCCCTACATCAAGGCCGATTATGTGATGGTCACCGTCGGCACCAACGGCGGCAACACGGAAGCCAACCTGACGCAGCTTGTGGAATACATACGCTCGCAGGGGGCCATCCCCATCCTGAACAACATGCCCTGCAATGAGTCCGGCACCCAGAACGACGAGGCTTTCGGTGGGAATCCGCTCATACGCCGTGTCCGTGCCAAGCTGGGCGTGAAAGGGGCCGAGCTGGACAAGGCCACTTCGCTTGCAGGCGACGGAGCCCAGGTGGACAAGAGCATGATGTACTGGGAAGACTACACCGGCTATCCGGCGCCTCTGACCGGCTGGCAGATCTACCATCACCCCAACCCCAAGGGCGGCCGGGCGATGTACGAACAGATCCTCAAGGATCTTCCGGAAATATTTGAGTAGCCGCTGGCAGTGGTTTACGCTTGTATTGCGTTGGCCGGGTTAACGATCTGTATCTGCATACTGAGTCATTTTGACCTCTTTACGGATGTCACGAAGCACTTGGCAGGAATAAGCCTCCAGGGCTTCTTCCTCTGCTTTAGTCCTCTGTGCCGGGGCTGAAAACGCTGTCCGAGCATAAAAATTGCCTATACGATTTTTTGAATTACCTTTGTAGGTTGACTTTAGAAAAGAAATAGGCACGATGAAAAACTTTGTAGAAGAACTCAAGTGGAGAGGAATGATCCAGGACATTATGCCCGGGACAGAAGAGAAACTTATGGAAGGCCCCCAGGCGGCGTATGTGGGCATTGACCCCACGGCCGACAGTCTGCACATCGGACACCTGGTGAGCGTTATGATACTCAAGCATTTCCAGAACTGCGGCCACAAGCCGTTCGCCTTGGTGGGCGGCGCCACATGCATGATAGGCGACC
>CACXHG010000085.1 GCA_902767355.1 uncultured Bacteroidia bacterium | reverse complement strand
CCAGAGTGCGCTGTTGGCAACTCTCTTGGTATAGAAGTAGATATTGTTGGCATCGCTGGCCATCTTGAACTCCAGATAAGTGGCGCCTTCAGATGCGTTGACTGAACCCTTGACATTTGCCCAGTCGCTCAGGTCGCCGTCGATGGTGATCTTGGCGGGAGCGGCCGACTCAGCTGCGTAAGCGAAGATATCTTTAATCTGTATGGCCAAATATTTTCCTGTCTGGGCAACATCGCCGAAATAACGTACAAAGCTGGTTTTGCTGGGATCGAAGTTACCGCCAGGATGGGATGCAGAGCTGAAGGGGAGGTCAATTTCATTCCAACCGTTCTTAAGATTGGAGAGGACTATAGGAAGATCAAAGTTAACCTCATCCACATCATAAGTGCCGCTGCTGGTAACCTCCAGGAAGTGTGTATCGTCGAAGCTTGCAGCTTGCATTGCAGAAGCATCGGAAACATAGAGCATAAAGTGGAGATGGCCGTTCTCCATTGTGATGTTCGTGTTCTGCTCAACGGCAAAACCAAGGCGGAAATTGAACTGGCCACCGGAAGTAATAGCAGTGTGAGAGTTGTTGACGGGGTTCCAGGAAGAAGAGCCACCGAGCTCTACAGCAGAGATATACTCCTCAAGTGAGCCGTTGAAAACTTTAACCTTCTGCGCGGGATTTATCGAAGCAGTGGGCTCCTGATTATCGGGGCATTCTGCACTGCGAACGAAAATGTCCATCTTCACGTCGGGCTTGTCAGCAGATGCGACAGTTACCTTATAACTGCCTGCTCCGGTAACTGACACAATACCGTCCTTGCTGATGCTGAATGGTGCGCCTTCTGCAGGGGTGTAAGTCAGATTGTCTTTGCCAGCGCTCTCGGGTTCAACAGTAAAGAACTGCTTGAGATCCACAGAAGAACCTACGGGCACGAAGATATTGTTCCTGTTTTTAATGACAGGATTGATGGCGGTGACGGAAGCTGCGCCCGCATATACATAGAGGTCTTTCATCTGATATGCAGCCCATGCGCCCTTGGTGTCGGCGTTGCAGAGGAAGCGGATGAAGCTGGCCTTGGTAGGATCATAATTACCGGCGTTGGGAGCAGCATCGCTGAGTTTGAGGTCAACCACATTCCAGCCTTTCTTGAAATTAGGAACAAAGCTTGTCAAGTCAAAGTCAATCTCGTCGGCATCGTAAGTGCCGGAGCTGGTGTGCTCCAGGAAATTGTTTCCTTCAAGGTTGGCAGGGGTGTAGAAAGCGGGATCTGCCACATAGAAGAGGAAGTGCAGACGGCCGTTCTCTTTGGTGATATTGGTGTTGGGGGTGACGGGCATACCGATACGGAAATTCAAAGTACCGTTGAATATGCCTGCGATAGCACCGTTGGCGGGGTTGAACGAAGTGGTACCGCCGAAGTCAATCTGCTTGTTATATTCTTCGAGAGAGCCTTCGTAGATTTGGATCATCTGCTCGGGCTTGAGGCTCTGGGGCTCCTGGCTGTCGGCAACCTCTGCAGAGCGGATGGCGATGTCGGTCTTCAGGTCGGGATTGACCTTGGCGGATACAGTTACGGTATAGTTGCCGGCACCAGTAACATTGAGGATACCTTTTTCGCTGACTGTGAAAGGAGCGTTTTCTGAATAAGTATAGTCTACCATTGTCTTGAGAGCGCCCTCGGGTTCGACAGTGAACCAGTCCTTAAGGTCGAGAGTACCGCCTACGGGAACGAACAACCTCTTGGCGGCGATTGTGATGACCGGCTTCAGGTCTTCGATTGCGGGAGAAACAACTTCTTTGGGAATCTGGACTTTCTTGTCGCCGATGGAGATGATCACATAGTCGTCTGTCTCGGTGATGGACGGTTCGGGACCGGTCTTTTCGCCGCAGTCTTTCCACTGGTCTTTGTCGCCGAAGCGATACCACCACTTGTTGTTCTCGAACTTGAATTCAGGAACCTGAACAGAAGCGGGAACGGACTTGCCCTGGGCGTCTTTTACAACATCGCCGTTGACAGTCCATACCAGAACACCGTCTTCGTCTTTGACGCCGATGGTAGGAGTGGTGCCATCCTCACCGTCTTCGCCGTCTTTGATGGTAGCGGTTTTGCCATCTGTAAATTTGATGACATAGCCGTTGTCGGTCTCGGTCACCGACTCTACATAGACTTTTTTCTCAAGCTGGCCTACTGTGGTGCTGAGACCATTGACAGTGTTTGACAATTCTGCAAGCTGCAACTTTTCCAGCTCGCCTACCTTGCCCTCCAGCTGGTCGATGCGCTCGTAGAGGTCTGCAAAATCCCTACAGGAGACACTCATGAGCAGAGCGCCCAGGAGAAGTACAATAGAAAACTTTCTCATAATGGTTTTAGTTTGGTTAGTAATAAGTATGTGTAGTTCAAAAATAATGCGTTTAGTAAACCGATTGACTTACCCTACAAATTTATAAAAATAATTTGGATATGTCGCAATAGGCATATCCAAATACTTTCAAAAAACGTTTCGCAATATTTCAGAGAACCGCTGCAAGAGACTCCACGGCAGCCCCCGTGGTGGCCCAGTTGGTCACAAAGCGCGCCACCGACGACTTTTCGCCGCGGGGACCCCAGAGCTCGAAGGTGGCAACTTTAAGCAGATGGTCTATCTCCTCGTTGGGGAGTTCGAAGAACTGCTGGTTGGTGGGACTGTCGTTGATGGGCTTATAGCCCTTGGCTATAAATGCGGCACGGAGGGCCATAGCCCGCTCGACGCCAATGCGACCGCATTCGTAGTAGAGATCGTCGGTGAACATAGTCTCGAACTGGATGCCCAGCAGACGACCCTTGGCCAACATAGCGCCAATGCGCTTCACATAACTGAAAAAGTGGGGGATGAGCTTGTCATTCTTGAGCACCACAGCCTCGCCGAACAGGGTGCCGACCTTGGTGCCGCCGATGTAGAAGGCATCGCAGAGCCGGGCGATGTCGCGTATGGTGACATCGTTACCCTTTGCCACAAGGCCGTAGCCCAGCCGGGCGCCGTCCATATAGAGTTTGAGCGAGTAGCGCTTGCATACATCGCTGATAGCTTCCAGCTCCCGGAGCGAATACAGCGTGCCATATTCGGTGGGGAAGGAGATATAGACCATAGCAGGGATGGACATATGCGGCCAGTTCTCGTCGCCGTGGAAAGCCCGCAGATAGTCTTCCAGGTCGGCTGCGGCCAGCTTGCCGTCTTTGCCCGGCAGGGTGATGACCTTGTGGCCGGTGGCCTCTATCGCGCCGGCCTCGTGCACATTGATGTGCCCCGTGTCCGCGGCCAGCACGGCGTCTGCCCCGTGGAGCACTGCGCCTATCACGGTCGCATTGGTCTGGGTGCCGCCCACAAGAAAGTGAATGTCGGCGGCGTCATTGCCCAAATGGGCCCTTATCAGCTCTTTGGCGTGTTCTGTATGAGGGTCGGTGCCATAGCCCGAATTCTGGTCCAGATTGGTCTCGCACAGGCGCTCCAGTATCCTGGGGTGGGCGCCCTCCATATAATCGCTGTCGAAATGTAACATCTACTTATATTTTTCTTTAAAAATGGGGGTACTAAATTAAGAATTTTTATTTTTGTGGAAACATTTAAATCAAATCCTGATATGAAAAAAATCACTCTGACTCTTGCGCTGGCCCTGGTGCTGATGGCTACGGGCTGCGGCAGCAAAGAACACAAAATCGCCATCACTGCCCACCGCGGCTATTGGGACTGCGAAGCGGCCGGATTTATGGAAAACACCATCGCTTCGCTCAAAGCGGCGCAGGACAATGGTTTCTGGGGAAGTGAATTTGACGTACACATAACCGCCGACGACAAGCTGCTGGTAAACCACGACGCCTCCCTGGGCGGGCTGGACATACACCAGATGCCCATCGACTCCTTCCTGGTGATGGTGCATAAGAACGGCGAACATCCCGCCACTGCCGACGAATATCTGGAGCAGGGCAGCAAATCCAAATGCATGCTGGTTTGGGAGCTCAAGCCCAACGAGTCCCAGGAGCAGGAGAACAAGCTTGTGGACAGCGCCATCGAAGCCCTCAAGGCCCACAACCTGTACGACCCCAAGCGGGTTATGTTCATCTCCTTCAGCCTGAACATGTGCAAGCGCGTTGCTGAAAAATGCCCCGAATTCACCAATCAGTTCCTCGAGGGCGCAGAAGCCGAGCTCGGACCCCAGGAAATCTTTGACATGGGCATCAACGGCATAGACTACCACTTCAGCAAATTCGACGCCCACCCGGAATGGGTAGAGCAGGCCCACAAGCTGGGCATGAGCGTTAACGTCTGGACCGTGGACGAAAAGGAAGACATCCAGCGCATGATAGACCTGGGTGTGGACTGCATCACCACCAACAAGCCCATGCTGGTGCGCGAGCTTCTCGGTGAGCGCGAGCTTAAACAGCTATAGCAATATCTGCACAAGCACACTGGTGGCTGCCAGGGTAAGGCCCGTGAGCGATTCGAAAGGAATAAGCTTCATTCGCTCGGATACGGACAGACCCGCGCAGCCACCAGTTGCATGAAAGAAGGTGCCGTGCGGCAGATGATCCAGCACGGTGGCGGATGCATTTACTATGGCCGCGCCGCTCACTGCCTTGACGCCGGAGGCGAGTATGGCACCCGAAAAAGATGCCGAAGCGACTGTGGCGCCGGCAGTGGTAGAGGCCGTTGCGGCGCACATCAGAGCGCCCGAGATTGCCGCCAGCAATTCTCCGCCGCCCCATCCCGAGAGCATATCCACCACAATGGAAGTGATGGCCGAAGCCTTGATGATGCCGGCGATGGTGCCGGTGCCGACCAGCAGCACCGCCACGGGAGCCATCTTTTCCAGGCCGCAGCGCAGGCTTTCGAGCGCCAGGGACCAGCGCCTCGTGGTCAGCAGCCCGAACAGGCCTCCGGCGGGAAGTGCCACCAACGGATCGATGGCGATGCCGAACAAAGGCCTGAGCGCCAGCAGGGCCACGGCCAGCAGCGGGCCGGCCACGCTCGCCCAGAAGGAAGGCAGATCTTTGCGGCGGGAAGGCGCAGCTGTTGAAGCCGAAGCCTTGGCCGCCAGGCTATTACCCCCGGGCATAAGCGGCACGATAACCCACACCGTGACGGCCAGGCCTATCAGGGCCGGAATCAGATTGGCCAGCATCACGCCCTGCAGCGGGGCGCCGAAGTTTTCGGCAGCGATGATCGTATTGGGATTTGGAGATATGATATTGCCGCATTTGCCGCCGCCTATCATGGCCAGCAGCAGCTTGGGCAGGGGAGCGCCGCTCTGACTGCCCACCATGAGCGCAATGGGCGCGATTGTAATCACCGCCACATCTATAAACACGCCGGTGGCCGTGAGCAGCATAGCGGCCAAAGCCAGGGCCAGATAAACGCGTCCGGCACCCAGCTTATCCACGATGGCGACGGCAATCGAATCCGCAGCTCCGGTGACAATCAGCATTCCGGAGAGCACGCCGGCAGCGATAATGCGGACAATGGCAGGAACTATATCCTTGACCCCGGAGACCATGTGGGCCACGGTGGCCTCGATGCCCCAGCCCGCAAGCAGGCCGCCGGCGAGCGCCCCCAGAAGGAGGCTGAACACCGGCGGAACCTTTTTTATGATCAGTATGATAGCCAGCGCAAGGCCGACCAGGGCTGCTATGGCGCTGTTCATCTTAGATAGACGCCATATTCTTGGGGTTGAAGATATCCTTGCCCTCGGGGGTATAAGCGTATTTCATGCGGTCGGCATAATGCTCTTCTACCTTGCCGCGGACAATCTTCATGGTGGAGTTCATCATCTTGTTGGCGATAGAGAACGGCTCGTCGCAAATCACCACTGCCGCAGGCAGCCAGCGCTCGGGGAAGAGTCCCTCGTGCGGGCGACCCTTGCGGTAGGAGTCGATCTCTTCCTGAATCTTGGCCAGCATGGCCTTCTTGCCCTCGTCAGAAGCCGGATCCAGACCCTTGCCCTTGACAAACTCTGCGAGAGCCTCTTTCTCGGGCACTATCATCACGATGGTGTAGGGGTCCTGATTGTTGTGCAATACCACCTGGCTCACGAATTTGGACACTTCAGGCAGGCTGTCTTCGAAGCCTTCGGGAGAATACTTCTCGCCGTCGGAAGAAATCAGCAGCGATTTGAAGCGGCCCACGACATACAGGAAATCGGTGTCGAAGGGGCAGATGTAACCCATGTCGCCGGTGTGCAGCCAGCCGTCTATCACGGTCTTGGCCGTGGCTTCGGGATTCTTCCAGTAGCCGGCCATCACATTCTCGCCGCGCACCACAATCTCGCCTTTCTGGCCTATAGGCACTTCATTACCCTGTTCGTCGCAGATCTTGCAGTCCATGGGCTTCACGATACGGCCCGAAGAGCCGAAGATGGCGTGGCCTGTGGAGTTGGCGCAGATGATGGGGGTAGCTTCCGTCAGGCCGTAGCCCTGGAACATGGGCATGCCAACCGCGCAGAAGAAGCGCTGCAGCTCGATGTCGAGCAGGGCGCCGCCGCCAACAAAGAATTTCATGCGGCCGCCGAAGCCTTCGCGCACTTTCTTGAAGATGATCTTGTCGAAAAGCGCCATGAGCGGCTTGCGCCACAGGTTGCCGAAGCCTCCGCGGTTGTAGTACTCCTTGTTGTAGGCGATTGCGTTCTTCACCGCAAAGTTGAAGAGCTTCTGCACAGTGGGGCCCTGGGCCTTGATGTTGCTCTCTATGTTCTTCTTGAAGTTGCGCGCCAGTGCAGGCACCGAAAGCATCACGTGCGGACGGGTTTCCTTGATGGCCACGGGCACGTTCTTCAGGGTGGCGAGGGCATTCTTGCCGATGGGCACGAAGGCGATGTTGCCGCCGTAGAACATCATGGTGTACATGCCGGCCACGTGGGCGAAGCAGTGGTCCAGAGGCAGTATGATGAGCATAGTCTCACCTTCATTAATGGAGATGACGCTGTTACCCTGAGCCACGTTGGCCGTGTAGTTGCGGTGGGTCAGCAGGATGCCCTTGGGGTCGGCCGTAGTGCCGGAAGTGTAGCTGATGTTGGCATAGTCGTCGGGCCCGACGCTACGCCAGCGCTCTTCGAACTTCTGGGGAGTGGCCGCAAGGAAGGCGTCGCCCATAGCCTGCACCTGAGACATGCGAATCTCATTCTCTTCCAGATCCTTGAGGTCGAAAGCCGTGTCGTCGAACACGATCACCTTCCGGACCTGGGGGCAGGAGGGGATGGCCTGGCGTATCTTGGGCAGGTGGTTGGCGGAAACCAGCACCCACTTGGATTCGGAGTGGTTGATGCGGAAGATAAGGTCCGCCACCTCTCCGAGATTCACCGAAAGGGGCACGTCGGTTGCGCCGGCATACATAGCGCCCAGCTCTGCGAGAATCCACATGGAGCGGCTCTCCGACAGCAGGGCAATCTTGTCGCCCTTTTCAAGGCCGAGCGACATAAGGCCCGCGCCGATGCGGTAAGCCTCGCACCGGGTCTGTTCCTGAGTAATTTCTTTCCACTGGCCGTTAACCTTCTCCTTGAGGTACACATTGTTTGCAAACTGATGCGTGTACTTCTCTACAAAGTCGAGAATGGTAGGCCTGGAGGGATATTCGTTCATATTAATTTATTTCTTGAAGAAGCTGCCCAGAATGCTGCCGGCTGCACCCAGCAGTCCGCCGCCAAGCTTGTTGCCGCCCTTGAGACTGAGCAGGATGTCGTTCAGGTCCACGTCGCCGTCGCCGTCCTGGTCTTTGATAAAGTTGGACAGGCCGCCCATGATCTTGGGAACCAGGCCGCTCAGAGTGCCGCTGAGGGCAGAGCCGAGGTTGAGTTTCTTGAGGATATTATTGCTGAACAGACTGCCGGCGAGAGCCGTGATGGGGCTGGAGGCAGCGCTGGTGGCGCCTGTCAGCAGGCTCTTGATCTGGTCCAGGCCGCCGGCCTTGGTTGCGGTTTGGGTAAGACTGCCAAGGATG
>CACXHG010000084.1 GCA_902767355.1 uncultured Bacteroidia bacterium | reverse complement strand
CTGGACACGCTGCTGCAGCACTACGTGCCCCTCTACAACGAGGAGTTGGCCAAGGTGAAGGCATCCGGCGCTTCCCAGTACACATCCTACCAGATGGTTCTGGACAAATGGGCGGATTTTCTGGACAGCGAGTATCAGAAGATTTTCACCGAAAAGCAGTGGGCCAGCTATATGAAATCCTACGCCGGCAAAGAGAAGAAGAAGCGCGACAAGCGCATGGCGGCAGCCCGGGGAGAGAGCTCTGATAAATAGGCGTTAATAACTTAGGATAACCGGAGGCGGGCAGGGCGCTCTGAACGGGGCTCTGCTCATTTTTTTGCGCTCTGACGCAGTCTTGGTCGCGGTGTCTCCGCCGCCAGGCTCAGGCTCGGGATCCTTGCGGTTGACAGCGTCGTAGGCGACGAAATCTTCCCAGTCATATTCCCACTCGCTGCCATAGGCGAGCTTGCCCAGGCGCAGCCAGATGGCTTCGCGGCCGGGGGCGTTGAAGCCGCGCGGGGCGTAGTTCATCACGCTGTTTTCGCTGGCGCGCCAGACCCCGTGTTCATACAGGCAGCCGCCTTCGAAAGTTCCGAGGCCGTCTGCGGCATAGCGCCCGTCCTCCAGAAAGTGCTGCCAGGGAAGCTCTTCTGCCGAGAAACTGACGTTCATATAGGCGCGGCTCAAGGTCTGCAGCGAGCGGTACATTTCGGCTTCCTGCTGCGGAATGCTGCCCATCCCTTCGTAGCAATATTCGTCGGCCAGCTTGCCGAAGCCGTGGCCGCCGGCCTCGTGGATTACCAGCGTGGCAAAATCCTGGTCGTCGTCGCCCAGGGCCATAAGGGCATAGGCTTCGCCGCGGGCGCAGTCGCCGCCCGGGGCGTCTTCGCGATGCACGAAGGACATATAGCAGCGGCCGGCGTGGTATTGCCTGTTAAGCAGCACGATGGTCAGCGACTTGTCCAGGTCTTCGCCGCCAATGGCCTTGAGGGCGTATTTGCGGCATGCGCTCAGGTCAGCGCCGACATGGGTGCCTTCGCCGAACCAGCTGCCGAGGGTGGTGGAGCTGCCGGAAGAAAAGTCGGTATATGGCTCGGAGGCCACATTCACCACATAGACGTCGAACAATTGGCGGTAGCTGGAATACGGCTCCTCGGAAAAGAAGGCCTCGGCGGCGCGCGTCATCAGGCTCAGGTAAAGGCCGCTGTCTATATCGTCGTGCGTAAAGGCGTCGCCCATCAAAATCAGCGGGATGCCGGCCCCTTCGCCGTGGGTCTGCAAGGTGGTCACTATGCCGTCCAGCGGGTCGGTAACGTCCTGCGCCCCGGCCTGGGTCACGCTAATGGTCTGGCTGAGGCCGTTGCCGGAGAGGATGACAGTGCCCGAGCGCGGCTCTTCGGCGGGGTTCTCCGCCACCGTGAGCGTGCATGCGCGCTTCAGGGCTCCATCGCTGCCGGCGGCTGCATCAGTCCAGCCGAGCCAGTCATCGGAAGCTGTAACAGCATATTCTATGTTGGCCGTCAGAGTTATGGAGAATTCCCCGCCGTCGGAGGTGGCTTCTACTGCGGACGGAGCGGCCGAGAGGACCTCCTGGCGGGCCTGGATCACGTGGATCTTTCCGGCGGAATTGCTGTCGAAAGCTATGTAGATGTAGCAGTCGCGGTCTTCAAAGCCCGTATTGGGGCTGACCGTGGCCTTGATGGTGCCTTCTCCGGCACCGCCGGAAGAACTTTCCAGGACGCACCAGTCCACCCCCTGGGCGACGCTCGCGGTCCAGCTTTCGGCCACTGTCACCGTAAGGGTAAGGATGGACCCGTTGCAGGAAACGCTGAAAGATTCGTCTATCACCACCGCAGGGTCGGGACCGGGAGGTTCCGGCCCGGGCGGGATTGGCGGGTCGTGACGACAATTGGCCGCGAGCGTAAGCGCCGCGACGCACAGAAGCGCCATAGCCTTGACAAAAGCTTTCATTTTGCCAAGTTACAAAAACCTGGCGTATCTGCCAAATGTGCAGGCCTTGAGGCTTATTGGATTTCGTAGGTGTTCTCGATGCCGGCGGGCTCTTCCAGCACCAGACGCTTCAGACGGCCGTCCTTGATGCGGTAGGTAAGAATGACAGCCTTGTAGCCGCCGCGGGGTATCACGCCGCCGGCCGTGATCTTGACTGTGCGGAAACCGGTCTTTTCGGTGACTTCGGTGGTGGCGTTATTGTCTTTGGCGGCCTGCTCCCAGTTGCCGGTGAGGCAGTTGAGCAGGGTGGAGCGCTGCAGGGTGACCATAGATACCTTGCTGGCGTCCATCTCGGCCTTCTTGCCCAGGAGGTTAAATTTCACCATATTGCCATCGACAATGAAATAATCCCCGTCGGGATCGGAATAATTCATCACCAGGTTTTCCTTGCCGTCGAAGGTCAGATGGCCTTTCATTGTGGAGGTCCTGCCGGAAACTTTCAGACGCCGTATCTGGCTGAAATCAGTGTCGTATTTCTGTGCAAAAGAGGCCAGCGAGACAAGCGCTGCGCAAACAATAAGAATCAGTTTTTTCATTATTTCTCTATAGAATCCAAATAATTGACTACATCGCCCACGGTCTCGAATTTCGCCAGGGCCTGGTCGGGAATCACCAGGCCGTAGTCGTCTTCGAGCCTCATCAGCAGCTGCAGAATATCCAGCGAATCGGCCTTGAGGTCGCGCTTGATGTGTGCATCCAGTGTCACTTTGTCAGGTGAAACCCGCAGCTGGCGGGCGAGTATCTCTTTTACTTTGTCGTACATATCCTTAATAGTCGTAATGCTCGTACTTCATAATAATCTCTTCCGTGCGGGCGGCGATGGAACTGGTTTCCATACGATAGGCCTGTTCGATGCATTTTGCAACTGACACCGCCTTGGCGCTTCCGTGCCCTTTTACCACTGTCTTTTCCAGGCCCAGGAGCACGCTGCCGCCGTAGTTCTGGTAGTTCATAAACTCCTTCTCGTCGGCAAACATCTTCTTCATAAGCAATGCCCCCAGCTTGTAGAGCGTGCGGGAGTAGATGTCCTTCTTGAGCTTTCCCAACAACTGGAGTGCAGTACCTTCGGTGGTCTTTACCAGCACGTTGCCGGAAAAACCGTCGGCCACAACCACATCGTAGCTGCCGCCAAGCAGGTCGCGGCTCTCCATATTGCCCACGAAATTGAGCTCGGGGGTATTGGAGAGCAAAATGTGTGCCTGTTGATGAATTTCATCGCCTTTTTCGGCCTCTTTTCCAACATTGAGCAGCGAAACGCGAGGCTGACTGACCCCATATACGCCCTCCATATATACGCTGGCCATAATGCCGAACTGGCGCAGCATTTCGGGGCTGACCTCTACATTGGCGCCGCTGTCGCAGATGCCCACCAGACCGCCGGACATAGTGGGGAGGATGGGGCAGAAGGCGGGCCGGATGACGCCCCGGATGCGGCCGATGCGCGTCAGGGCGGCTGCCACCAGGGCGCCGGTGCTGCCGGTAGAGACCATGGCGCCGATGCCCTCGTCGTCGCGCAAAAGCCGAATGGCCTTCATCATGGAACTGTCTTTCTTGAGCCGCACCGCGTCTATGGGCTTTTCGTCGCAGCCGATAACCTCGGGGGCGTGCACTATCTCCAGGCGGCCGGCATCGTAGCGGCGGCCGTCCAGGCAACGCTTCAGGGCAGCCTCGTCGCCGGTGAGTATCAGGCTGATGTCGCTCAGCCGGTCCAGTGCCGCCAGGGCTCCTTCTACATTGGCTTCGGGGCTGTGGTCGCCGCCGAAACAATCAAGCAAGACTTTTAACATAGCAACGGTGCAGTTTTATCTTCTGTTCGTCAAAGCGTTTCCACTGGTTTTGGATGGCATAGTTCTCTTCCAGGTTCATGTTGGTCTCGGCATAGAGCACGCCGGGCATTTTGAGCATTTTGACCATCGCCGCCGAAATCACCACGCTGATGCCGCGGTTGAGCCACTCGGGATCGACGCCCACCAGCCCCAGGTCCAGGACCTTCGGATGCTTTATGGCCCGCAGCACGCGGACCAGGGCTCCCGGGGTCAGGCGTCCGCCGGAAGGGCGAAGGGCCTCGCCGATGGAAGGGAAGGCCAGACCCATGCAAATCATCTTTTCGTTCTCGTCCAGCACTATCACCAGATTGTCCTTGCTCAATATCAGGCCAAAGTTGTCCAGCATCAACTTTTTCATGGCCGGCGTAAAGGGCACCGACCCGTAAATCAGGTCGTAAGACTTGTCCAGCAGTTCAAAGAAGCCGTCGGCATATTTTGCCAGATATTCCTTTGTGCTGCCTGCGGTGGCCAGATGCAGCTTGTATCGGCGCATCACATAGTCGGCCATTTGCTCCAGCTCGCCATTATAATCTTTCGGAAGGCGCAGCCGGCTGCCGGTCCAGTCAACTTCCTTGCGGTAGCCGAGCCGCTCCATAAAATCGCCGTAATACGGATAGTTGTAGGTCTCTTCGAAGGTCGCCGGATATTCGTAGCCGCCCACAAGCATGCCTTCTCGCTCCAGGTCGGAGAAACCCATGGGCCCCTGAACCTCGGTCATTCCCTGCCCGAGGGCCCAGGCTTCTGCGGTTTCGAACAGCTTTTGGGCAACCTGAAAATCTTCTATCACGTCGAAGCGGGTGAAGCGGCAGCGCTTCTGCTTGTATTTGGCATTGGCGGCGCGCTGGATGATGCAGCTGATGCGGCCCGCCATAGCCCCGTCCTTGTAGGCGTTGAAATAGACGTGTTCGCAAGTTTCGTTATAGACATAATCCTTGCGGAAAATCTTTTTCTCGTCTGAATACAGCGGCGGGATGTAGCATTTGCAGTCTTTGTAGAGTTTCAACGGAAAATCCAGAAACTGTTTCTGCTGGCGGCGGGTGGTGACTTGCTGGACGGTTATCATGGCGATTATCTGTGGATTGCGTGGAAGCAGATGCCCAGTGCGTTGGGGCCGCAATGGCTGCCGATGGTGGGGTTCACGTTGTGTATTATGACATTCAAATCGTCACCGAACTTCTCTTTGAGCTGGCGCTCGGCCTCGGCGGCGATTTCGGGAACGTCGGTGTGGCCTATGAGCACGCGGTGGCCTTTAACATCGTCACCAAGCTCCACCACGTAGTTCACCAGGCGGGCGATGGCCTTGGCGCGGCCGGTCTCCTTGCCTATGGATACCATTGTGCCGGTATCGTCCAGATGGATGATGGGACGGATGCCTATAAGGCCGCCCATAGTGGCCGCCAGACCGCTCACACGGCCGCTGCGGCGGAAGAATTTGAGGTCGTCGGCAAAGAAGTACATCGGGAACTTGGGCACTTCGACCTTAGCCCATTCCACAATCTCTTCCACTGTCTTGCCAGCCTTCAGAAGGTCGGCAATCTCCAGCACGATGTTATATGAGAGGGCGGTGATGCCCTTGGTGTCGATATGGGTGAACTTGCGTCCGGGATACTTTTCCAGCAACTTGTTCACTGCCATCTCCATAATGTTGAAAGTATTGGAAGTGGCGGCGGAGAAGTGGACATAGAGTATGTCATTGCCCGCGGCGAATTCGGGCTCAAAAGTCTTTACATAGAAGTCTTCGCTCATCGCGCTGGTGGTGGGCATAGTGCCGCGCCTGAGCATATCGTAAAAAGCGTGAGCGTCAAACTCTTCAAAATCCACGTAGGGACGTATCACCTTGTCGCCCACGGTGTAGGGCATACTAATCATTTTGATGCCATACTCGGCGCACTCTTTGGGGGTAATGTCGCAATCAGTGTCAGAAAAGAATGTCAGCATAATACAAAAACGTAGTCATATATCGGCT
>CACXHG010000083.1 GCA_902767355.1 uncultured Bacteroidia bacterium | reverse complement strand
TCCTTGAAGTTGCCGATGGCGATACGGCGGCCGATCTCTTCCAGGGTAACGTGCTGCTGGGCGCGTATGCCCTGCATGCGGAGCAACTGCTCACGCTTGTTGGCGATCTCCTTGGCCTCCTTCTCGTCTTCGAGCACATTGAGGGTGTCGCCGGCAGCGGGTGCGCCGTTGAGACCCAGCACTGATACAGGCGTGGAAGGGCCGGCATCGGTAATCTTCTGTCCACGCTCGTTGAACATGGCCTTCACGCGGCCGGTGTAGCAGCCCGCGAGCATCACGTCGCCGACGTGGAGTGTGCCGGCCTGAACCAGCACCGTGGCCAGATATCCGCGGCCCTTGTCCAGCGAGGATTCCACCACGGTGCCGACCGCACGCTTGTTGGGATTGGCCTTGAGCTCGAGCATATCGGCTTCGAGCAGCACCTTCTCCAGAAGCTTGTCCACATTGAGACCCTTCTTGGCAGAGATTTCCTGGCACTGGTATTTGCCGCCCCAGTCCTCTACCAGTATATTCATGTTGGCCAGCTGCTCGCGTATCTTCTCGCCGTTTGCTCCCGGCTTATCTATCTTGTTGATTGCAAACACCATAGGCACGCCGGCAGCCTGCGCATGGTTGATGGCCTCTACGGTCTGGGGCATCACGGCGTCGTCGGCGGCGATGATGATGATGGCAATGTCGGTCATCTTGGCACCGCGGGCACGCATGGCCGTGAAGGCTTCGTGGCCGGGGGTATCCAGGAAGGTGATGCGGCGGCCGTCGTCGAGCTTGACGCTGTAGGCGCCGATGTGCTGCGTGATGCCGCCGGCCTCGCCGGCAATTACGTTGGACTTGCGGATGTAGTCCAGCAGGGATGTCTTACCGTGGTCCACATGACCCATGACGGTGATGATGGGCGGCCTGGGCACCAGATCCTCTGGACGGTCCTCTTCCTGCTCCAGGGCTTCCTGCTCGCCGGCAGTGGTAAACTCTATCTTGTAGCCGAATTCCTCTGCCACCAGGGTCAGCACGTCGGCCTCCAGCCTCTGGTTGATGGACACCATCTGGCCCAGGTTCATGCAGGCCTCTATGACCTTGGTCACAGGGGTGTTGTTCATCATTATGGCCAGCTCATTCACGGTCACGAACTCGGTGACCTTGAGGGTCTTGCTGGTGAGCATCTCCTGCTGCATCTCTTCCTGGCGCTGCTGCTCGAAGATTTCCCTCTTTTCGCGGCGGTGCTTGCTGCCCTTGGTCTTGGCGCGGCTCTCGGTCAGGCGCGCATAAGTCTCCTTAATCTGGCGCTGTACCTCATCGGCATCGGCTTCGGGGCGGACAAACTTGGCCGCATCGGCCTTGCCGCCTTTCTTGCTGCGGCGGCTGCGGTCGGCTTCGCGCGAATAATTGCTGCTCTGGTTGATATCGACCTTGGCAGTCTGCTTGTGGATACGCTCGCGCTTTTTGTTTTTGTCGCGCTTGTCGCGGGATGCGGGACGGGTCTCCTCCAGGTTGATCTTGCCGATGATTTCGGGACCCTTGAGCTTCTCCACCTTGGTCTCGATATGCTCGATGACAGGCTTGGCGGGAGCCGGTTCCTCGGCTTTCTCGGCCTGTTTTTCAGGGAGCGGCTCCGGCTTGGGCTGGGGTTTGGGCTCGGCCGGCCGAGGCTCCGGTTTGGCTTCTGCCTTGGGTTTCGCCGGCTTTTTGTGAGCATCCAGGTCAATCTTGTCCAGCACCTTGATGGAGGGCATCTCAACCGCAGGCTCCGCCGGCTTGGGCTCCGGCGCGGGCTCGGCTTTCACTTCGGGCTCGGAGACCACGGGTTTGGGTTCCGGCTTAGGCTCCGGCTTAGGCTCGGCTTTAGGCACGAACGGCTTGGCATCCAAGACGTTGGTCTTGATGATGACCTCTTCGGGCTCTTCTGCCGGAGCCTTGGCGTGTTCGCTTTCTGTGATTTCCTTGACGGTGATTGCTACCTTGCGGGACTGCTCCTTGAGCAGATGCTCCTTGGCGAATTCTTTTTCGACCAGAGCATAAGCATCCTCAGAGAGCACCGCACCCGGATTGGCATCTATCTCGATTCCCTTTTTCTTGAGAAACTCGACCAGAGTGCCAAGCGCGATGTTGAATTCTTTGACTACCTTGCTTGCTCTTATTTTTGCCATCCTATATCCCCTTGTTGTATTTTTTTGGTTTTTGGTTTATTCTTCAAATTCTGAACGCAGAATTCTCTGCACCTCTTCCACTGTCTCGTCTTCCAGGTCGGCCCTCTGGCTGATTTCCTCTACGGGAAGCGCCAGAACGCTCTTGGCGGTGTCCAGGCCTATAGCTTTGAGGGCGTCGATGATCCAGGTGTCGATCTCGTCGCTGAAGTCCTCCAGCAATACGTCCTCTTCTTCTGCGGCAGCCTCTGCCTCGTCCACCTCGCGGTAAGCCTCTATCTGATAGTCGATGAGCATGCCGGCCAGCTTGATGTTGCAGCCGCCCTTGCCTATCGCAACCGAAACCTCGGAGGGCTTGAGATATACGTTCACGGTCTTATTGGCCTCGTCAAACTCCATGGAAGAGATCTTGGCGGGAGAAAGCGCCCTCTGGATGAGAAGCTGCTTATTGTTGGTCCAGTTGATTACGTCAATATTCTCGTTGTGCAGCTCCTTGACGATGCCGTGGATACGGGAGCCCTTGACACCGACGCAGGCACCCACGGGGTCGATGCGGTCGTCGTAGGACTCAACTGCCACCTTGGCGCGCTCGCCGGGGATGCGCACCACCTTCTTGATGGTGATCAGGCCGTCGAAAATCTCGGGCACTTCCTGCTCGAAGAGCTTCTCCAGGAAGAGGTTGGAAGTACGGGAGAGGGTTATGACGGGCTTGGAGTTGCGCATCTCCACATTGGAGATGATGGCCTTCACGGTATCGTCCTTGCGGAAGAAGTCGGAAGGGATCTGCTCGCTCTTGGGCAGCACCAGCTCGTTCTTGTCCTCGTCGTGGATGATGGTTTCCTTTTTCCAGGACTGGTGCACCTGACCCACTATAATCTCGCCGATGCGCTCTTTGTATTTGTTGAAGAGGTTGGCATTGTCGATGTCCATGATGCGGCCGGCCAGATTCTGGCGGATGTTGAGAATGCCGCGGCGGCCGAACTGCGTCAGCTTGATCTCTTCGGTGTAATCTTCGCCCACGTCGTAAGAATCATCTATCTTGCGGACCTCTTCCAGAGAAATCTGGGATGCGGGATCCTCTACGGTCTCCACGACCTCGCGGGTGCGCCAGATTTCGAAGTCGCCCTTGTCTATGTTGATGACGATGTCGAATTTGGAGCCTTCGCCGTACATCTTCTCGAGCTGCGCGCGGAACGCCTCTTCGAGAACGCTCATCATCGTGGGCCTGTCAATGTTCTTACCCTCTTTAAATTCAGCGAAAGTGCTGACAAGATTTAACCCTTCCATTGTTAGTTTTTAGAATTTTATAATAGGTTTTGCTGTTTTGATATCTGTGAATGCAAGTTTTTCAGTTACAGTCTCCTTTGCCTTGGCGCCCTTGCCTTCGGCCTTTTTCTGGTATGAGATTTCCACCCCGCTCTCGTCTGCATCAAGCAGGAGGGCCTTGACGCGCTCGCCGGTGGCGCGGGTAAGCTGGATCTCGCTGCCGACGGCCTTCTTCCACTGGCGCAGCACCTTGAACGGCGATGTGAGGCCGGCGGAGCCTATCGTCAGGGAATAATCCTCTTCGTCGCGGCTGACGCGCTCCTGGATGTAGTCTGTCATGCCCACGCAGTCGTCCAGGGTGATGTCGCGGCTGTCGGCATCTATGGTGATGTCTATGTCGTTGTCCCTGCTGATTTCTATCGAAACCACAAAGAGGCCGTTCGCATCGGCATATTCGCCGGCCGCAGTTTTGAGTATCTCTGCCTGTTTCATCTTAACTGTAAATAAAATGAGGGACTTACCCAGCCCCTCAAAATCGCGTGCAAATATAGCTTACTTACGTTTATTCTGCAAATTTTATTACCTTCGCCCCATAACAAAAGCAACACTTCTTTAAGACAATGAAGCTATCCGCAAGACAGATTGCCGAACATCTGGGCGGCGACATCGTCGGAAACCCCGATGTGCTGGTATCGTCTCCCGCCAGAATAGAATACGGCAAAAGCGGAAACATCTGTTTTCTTGCCAATCCGAAATACGAAAAATATCTCTACAGCACCGGCGCTAGCATTGTGCTCGTCAACCGCTCGTTCACCCCGAAGGAGAGCGTCAAGGCCACCATGATTGCGGTGGACGACGCCTATCAGGCCGTGGCCGATCTGCTGGAGTATTTCTCGCAGCTTAAAAAATCCCGCCACAAGGGCAACCCCCTGAGCCGCTTTTTCTCCTTCACACGCCGTCTGAAGGGCCGCATAGGCCGCGGCAGTTGGGTCGCCGATTTCGTCGTCGTGGAAAAAGGCGCCCGCGTGGGCCGCGACTGCCAGATACATCCGCAGGTCTATATCGGTGAGAATGTGACAATAGGCGACAATGTCACCATCTATCCGGGTGTGAAGATTTACCACGACTGCGTGATAGGCAACAATTGCATACTGCACGCCGGCTGCGTGATAGGGGCCGACGGCTTCGGCTTCGCCCCGCGCGAAGACGGCAGCTACAAGAAGATACAGCAGACCGGCAACGTGGTGCTCGAAGACGACGTGGAGCTGGGCGCCAACACCTGCGTGGACCGCGCCACCATGGGCTCTACCATTATTCACAAGGGCGTCAAGCTGGACGACCTGGTGATGATTGCGCACAATGTGGAGGTCGGCGCCAACACCGTGATGGCCGGCATGTGCGGGGTGGCGGGCAGCACGCACATAGGCGAGGGCTGCACCTTCGGCGGCCAGTGCGGCATCGGCGGGCACATCTACATCGCCCCCAACACCACGCTTGCGGCCAAGACCGGTCTCATGCGGGACTGGAAGACTCCCGGGCAGAACCTTATGGGCTATCCGGCAATGCCTTACATGCAGTATATGCGCGCCTATTCCGTATTCAAGAAAAACGGAGAGAAATAGACCGATGCAGCACACTATCAAGCAATCATACAAGTTTTCGGGCAAAGGCCTGCACAGCGGCCGGGCAGTGAACATGACCCTGCTCCCCGCCCCTGCCGGCAGCGGGATCGTTTTCTGCCGCAGCGACTTAGCATCCAATGCGCGCATTGCCGCCCTGGCCACCAACGTGGGCTCTACCGCCCGCAGCACAACCCTGACATGCAAAGAGGCCTCGGTGAGCACCATAGAGCACCTGATGAGCGCGGCGGCCGGCCTCGGCATAGACAACATGCTGGTGGAACTCGACGCAGAAGAGGTGCCCATCCTGGACGGCAGCGCCCTGCCCTACGTGCGCGCCATAGCCGCCGACGGCCTGAAGGAGCAGGACGCTGCGCGTAAAGTTCTTTCGCTCCAGAAAGCTTTCCACTACGAGGACCCCGACAGCGGCGCGACGATAGACATTCTGCCGGCCGGGGAGCCCTCCATGAAGCTGACCGTGGATTTTAACTCGAAAGTGCTTGGCGTACAGAGCTTTACCTACGACAGCAGCATAGACTACGCCAGCCAGATCGCGCCCTGCCGCACCTTCTGTTTCCTGCACGAGCTGGAATATCTGATCGGCAAGGGGCTGGTGCGCGGCGGCGACATGGACAATGCCATAGTGATAGTGGAGCATCCCGCCAGCGAAGAGTCCGTAGCGAGGCTCAAGGCCTTTTTCGGCATACTGGAGCTGGAGGTGCGCCAGGGATACCTGAACAACCTGCAGCTGCACTTTCCCGACGAAATCGTGCGCCACAAGATGCTGGACATGATCGGCGACTTCGCGCTGCTGGGAGCGCCCCTGAAGGGCACAATTATTGCGAGCAAAACAGGTCACAGAATCAACACTACTGTTTGCAAAACCCTTTTGGAATCCAATTTACTTAAGCCATGAGTCAGATCAGCAATCTAGCCTATATACATCCCGGCGCCACGATTGGCGAAAACGTCACCATAGAGCCCTTCTGCTATATTGCAGAGCATGTGGTCATCGGCGACGGCTGCCGCATCGGCCCCAACGCCACCATCTACGATTACGTAAGGCTCGGCAGCGGCTGCGAGGTGTTTCCCGGGGCGGTCATCGGCGCCATTCCCCAGGACCTCAAATACGACGGCGAGCAGAGCTGGGTGGAGATCGGCGACCGCACCACAGTGCGCGAGTGCGCCACCATCAACCGCGGCACGGCCGCCAGCGGCAAGCGCCTGACAAAGGTCGGCAGCGACTGCCTGATCATGTCCTACGCCCACATCGCCCATGACTGCAATATCGGCAACCACTGCATAGTGGTCAGCCACGTGGGCCTGGCCGGCGAAGTGGAGCTTGGCGACTGGGCCATAGTGGGCGGCGGCACCATGGTGCACCAGTTCTGCCGCATAGGCGAGCACGCGATGCTTGGCGGGGCCGGCGCCACCAACAAGGATATCCCCCCGTACATACTCTCTGCTGGCAATCACGCCGTGTACGCCGGCATCAATGCCGTGGGGCTGCGCAGGCGCGGCTTCAGCAATGCAGAGATAGAGGTGATCAAGAGTGTCTATAAGATAATCTACGAAGAGAACAACAATGTCTCCGACGCTCTCAGGATTGTAGATGAGCTCTATCCGGAAGACATACACGCCCGCATAATCTCCGACTTTGTCCGCAGCTCCAAGCGCGGCATCTGCAAGCGCAGTGGAAACGAATAGCGGCACAGCCATATTGCTGAGCACGGCATTCTTTGCGCCGGTGGCATATTTCAGCGCCATCGCGCACGCTTCTTCCGTGCTCCTGGAAGCCTGCGAATCGTTTCAGAAGCAATCGTACCGCAACCGCTGCTACATCTATGCCCCGGACGGAGCGCAGATGCTGCAACTGCCCGTGCTGCACGCCGGCAGCCGGCTGATCCGCGACATACGCATAGACTACAGCAAGAACTGGCAGCACCACCTGCGGCGGGCGGTGGCCACGGCCTACGGCCCATCCCCTTTCTACAGATATTATTGGGACGAAATCGACGCCATACTGGACAAGAGACACAGCTTCATGTTCGATCTGAACACCGAGCTGACGCTATGCCTGGCCAGGATGCTCAATCTAAAGGCCGGGATAGGTTTCACCACAGATTTCGAGCTTGCGCCGGCGGGCCTTAATGACCTGCGCGGCGCCATACATCCAAAAAAAGAGCCTCCGTGCGGAAGCTCTTTCAAAGAATATTATCAGGTATTCAGCCCTAAATCCGGGTTTAAGCCCAACCTGTCGGTGATCGACCTCCTTTTCAACGAAGGTCCCGAGGCGGGCGCGCTGCTTTAGTTGTTGCTGATGGGCGGCATGTCCTTCTTATCGTCGGGGATATCCAGATAATCCCTCAGGCCGAACCTGAGCAGCGAAGCCACGAACGAGCTGGGCCACTGGCGCACCATGCGGTTGAGCTTGGTGACGCTGTCGTTATAGACCATGCGGTTGGTGCGCACCAGGTCCTCATAGTGGTTGATGGAATCCATGGTCTTGTTGAACATGCCGTCCGCCTTGAGTTCGGGGTAAGACTCGCTCACTGCCAGCAGGCGGCCGAGCACAGAGTTCAAAGCTCCGTCCTGGGCGTTGATCTCCGCTGCAGTGGTGGCCTTGGTGCGCTGGCCAATGACATCCATCAGGGTGTCATGCTCGTGCTTGGAATACTTTTCGGTCATTGCAACCAGGCTGCTGATGGCGTCCCAGCGGCTGTTCTGTTGCACAGAAATCTGGTTGAGCGCGTTGTTGGCCATCTCGTCCAGATTGACCAGCTCGCGCTGCGTATTGAAGATGTACAACCCGACTATGACCAGAAGGGCGATAATAATAAAGAGTGCAATCATCTTTGTTTAAATTTAATATTTGTACAAATATAATTAATTTTGCTTTTATGAGAAGATTATTTGCGGTATTGCTCTTTGCGCTCGCGCTGCTGCCCTTGAGGGCCGACGACGCCCGCAGCCGATATATAGCCAAGTATAAGGATATCGCCGTGGAGCAGATGCTCTCCAGCGGCGTTCCGGCCAGCATCACGCTGGCCCAGGGCTGCCTGGAGTCCGGCAACGGCACGTCCAAACTTGCCCGGGAGGCCAACAACCACTTCGGCATAAAGTGCCGCGGCTGGAACGGCCCCAGCATACTCCACGACGACGACCTCAAGGGCGAGTGCTTCCGCAGCTACTCCTCTGCCGAACAGTCGTTCCAGGACCATTCAGACTTCCTGCGCTACAACGACCGCTACGGCTTTCTGTTCGATCTGGACCCGGAGGACTACAAGGCCTGGGCACGGGGCTTGAAAAAGGCCGGATATGCCACCGATCCGGCATATCCCGAGAAACTGATCAAGATAATAGAGGATTACGAGCTATACCGCTACGACAAAGTCAGCAGCGCCACCAGTGACGGCCGCCGGGAAGCTCTCTCACTGCCGCCATCCCCATCCCGGCTGGAGCGCTCCAGCGAGGTAGAGGCGCCGCTGCATTTCAAGCCCCGCAGCGTGGGCAGCGTCACCATCGATTATACCTTCTACGAGCGGCACGGGGTGCTGTATATAGTTGCCAACGGCACCGAGACCTACGCCTCTCTGGCGCGGCAGTTCAACCTTTTCCGCCGCGAGATCATGCGCTACAACGATGTCAAACGCGACGGTGTGATCCCTGCCGGTCAGATCGTATATCTGCAGGCCAAGCGGAGCCAGAGCACCAAGGACCTGGCCAAGCACGTGGTGGCCGAGGGCGAGACCATGGAGAGCATTTCGCAGCGCTTTGCCGTAAAACTCAAGAACCTGTACAAATTCAATAATATGAAGCCCGGCAGCGAACCCGCCCCTGGCAGCATCATCAGCCTCAGAAAAGAGAAGAAATGAGCAAGAAAAAACAGAAAAAATCATCAAAAGCGGCCTATCTGCTGCTCGCTGCAGCCGTCATTGCAGCAGGCTATTTCGCCTTCGACTATTACAGCACCTATATGCGCGCCAACAGCGTGGCCGACGCCAAACCGATAAATATCTACCGCGCCACCGACTATCAGGGGCTGCTGGATTCCATCGAGGCCAGCGGCGCCGTGAGCAACATGAAGACCTTCCGCAAGGTCGCCCGTCAGCAGAAGCTCTCCGAGAACTTCAAGCCCGGCCACTACGAGCTCAAAGGCGGCCTGAACAACAAGGAGATAGAGCGGGTGTTCTCGCACGGCTGGCAGACTCCGGTGCGCCTGCTCATCAAGCCCGGCATAAGGGATCTGGGCAAGTTGTGCGCCACCCTGGGCCGTCAGATGGAGGCGGATTCTTCCGAGTTTGCCGCCGCCCTGGCAGACCGCCAGGTGATGGAAGGTCACGGCTTCAGGCCGGCGACCTATCTGGCCATGTTCATCCCGGACACCTACGAAGTGTACTGGACCTCGACTCCCTTCCAGCTTCTGGAGAGGATGAAAAAAGAATACGACGCCTTCTGGACAGATGCGCGGCGCGCCAAGGCCAGGGACATAGGCCTGAGCCGGGACCAGGTGGTGACCCTGGCTTCCATAGTGATAGAAGAGACCAAATACGAGCCCGAAATGCCCACCGTGGCGGGCGTGTATATGAACCGCCTGCACAAGGGCATGCTGCTGCAGGCCGACCCCACGGTGAAATATGCCGTGAACGACCCCTCGCTGCGCCGGATACTGAACGTGCACCTGCAGGTGGACTCGCCCTACAACACCTACAAGCATCCGGGGTTGCCTCCGGGGCCCATCACCATCCCCACCAAGAAGGCCATCGACGCGGTGCTGGGATACGAGCACCACAACTATCTGTATTTCTGCGCCCACGAGAACATGAACGGGCAGCACCGCTTTGCCGAGACCTACGCCAAGCACCTGGAGAACGCCCGCCGCTTCCACAGCGCCCTCACCGCCATGCAAAAAGCAAAACTATAATACTATGAAACGTCAGATCCTTATCCTTGCCGCACTATTCTGCGCCCTTGTCTCATTCACAAGCTGCGAAGTTGACACCTCGTCTTCTTCTTGGCTCAACGGCACCGGCTGGGAGGCCGACCTTAAAGGGTACGTCCTGGACGGAGAGTCCATCTCAGGCTCCCTCAGGCTCTATTTCAAAAACGGAGGCTACGAGTTCCAGGGCGGCTACGGACAGTTCAATGAGGCGTGGGGGACCTACAACAACAGTTTCCGCACATTCTCCGAAACCCTTCCGGAATACGACTTTCCCAAACTTGTGTTCACTCTGGACCTCGGCTCCGGCGAGAGCGCCGTTTCAAACACCGGCATTCTCTCGGACGACCTCAAAAGCATTCACTTCGACAGCTTCAAACTCCACGGCGAGGGCGGCGATTCGTTTACGGATCTCAACTTCGTGAGGAAGAAATAGGGCTGATTTCGTATTTGTGGCCTTCTTCGGCCAGGTAGCTTTCCGGGAAGACTTCGCGGGCCTGTGCGAGCATGGGCTCCAGGTCCTTATAGCGGGAGGAGAAGTGGCCCAGGACAAGCTGCCGGGCGCCGGCAGCCACTGCGGTCTGCGCGGCCATGCGGCTGGTGGAATGGAAATATTTGGCCGCCTGGGCTTCGTAGTCGTCGCAGTAGGTGGAGTCGTGATAGACAAGGTCGGCGCCAGCTATCCAGCCAGGCAGGGCCTCGAACGGGGCCGTGTCGCAGCAGTATGCCAGAGAACGGGCGGCATAGGGGATATAGGTATAATCCTCCACCTTCAGGCACTTGCGGCCGCGACGCACGTCCTCTCCCCTTTTAAGCGCGCCTATTTCCGTGAGAGTGAGACTGTCGCGCTCTATGAGTTCCTTGCGTATGTTGCGCGCGGGCTGCTTCTCGGCAAAGAGAAAGCCGAAGGTGGGCACGCGGTGCCGCAGCGGGAAGGCATAGATTTCCAGCGAGCGCATATCCACAATCTTCTCTTTGGTCTTCATCTCCAGCGGGGTGAAGTGTATCTCATACTTGACCCCGTCGGCAAAATGCTGGTAGAAGAAATCCAGGATAGGCTGGAAACCGGCCGGCGCATAGATATACAGCGGCGCGGTGCGGCCCTGCATGGCCATAGTGCTCAGCAGGCCGAAAATGCCGAAAATATGGTCGCCGTGCAGATGGCTCAGGAAGATGTTGTCTATCCACGAAAAGGCGATCCTGCACTGCTGCAGCGACATCTGGCAGCCCTCGCCGCAATCGACCAGAAAGCGGTGGTTGTGCACCGTGACGACGTGGGCGCTGGTGTGGCGCCAGGGATTGGCCGAGGCCGAAGCCGTGCCGAGGGTTGTCAGGGAGAATTCCATATTATGCAAATTTAGCAATATTGACGCAAAAAGAAAAAGGGACTTCCCACTCGCGGGAGGTCCCTTTTTCAGTATCGTAAGAACTAATTATTTCTCTGCTGCGGCTTCTGCCTCCATGGAGCTCTTGAGAGCTGCCAGGTCGCTGATGTCGCCGAAGGTGGTAACCTCGTTGGCGGCGTTGTTCTTCTTCACGGCCTTTGCTGTTGCCATCTCCTCGCTGTTGCGGGGTTCTGCAGCCTCTTTCTTGGGCTCCTCGAAGGTGCGGGTGTGACTGAGGATGAGCTTGCGGCTGTTCTTGTTGAACTCGAGCACCTTGAACGGAAGGGTTTCGCCCTCCTTGATGGTGGTGCCGTCCTGCTTGGTCATGCCCTTGGCAACCACGAAGCCTTCGATGCCGTTGGCCAGAGCTACGGTTGCACCCTTCTCAGTTGCGGAAACGACCTTACCGTCGTGAACGCTGCCGGGAGTGTAGATGCTCTCATACTCTTCCCAAGGGCTGGGTTCGAGCTGCTTGTGGCCGAGGGACAGACGACGGATGTTGGGCTCGATGTCGAGAACTACGACCTCGATGGTGTCGCCTACGTTAACCACCTCGCTGGGGTGTTTGATCTTCTTGGTCCAGCTCAGGTCGCTGATGTGGATCAGGCCTTCAACGCCTTCGTCAAGCTCTACGAACACACCGAAGTTGGTGATATTGCGAACAGTAGCGGTATGCTTGCTGCCGATGGGGTATTTCTCTGCAATG
>CACXHG010000082.1 GCA_902767355.1 uncultured Bacteroidia bacterium | reverse complement strand
GCAAAGAGCGAGATGTGGTTGCCGTACATCGGGATCTTGAAGCCGAAGTCCAGTATGGAGTCGTAGGTAGAGAGGTCCTGCGCCCAGAGGAAGCTCTGCTGACGGAGCTCGAAGCTGGACGGGAAGAAGCGGAACATCGCATACAGTATGGGGAACTGCAGCAGCACCGGCAGGCAGCCGCCGAACATGCTCACCCCGCTCTTCTTATAGAGGTCCATGGTGGCCTGCTGCTTTTTCATGGCGTCGGCCTCCTTGGGATACTTGGCGTTGATCTTCTCTATCTCGGGCTGGAGCACCTTCATCTTTGCAGTCGATTTGTAGGACTGGATGGTGAAGGGCGATATGACCAGTTTGATAAGTATGGTGAGCAGAAGGATAATCAGGCCGTAGCTGTTGAAATACTTGCTCAACCAGTTGAACACCGGGATTATGACATATTTACATATAGAGCCGGTGAGCCAGCCGCCCAGGGGCAGGAGCTTGTCGTATTTGCGGTCGTACCCCTTGAGCACCGGATAGTGGTTGGGGGTGAAGTTGAACTCCATGCTGCGGGTGAAGTCGCTGCCCTTGGCGCCGTAGTCCAGCGTGAGCTGTGCGCCGGAGGCGAACAGGCGCTGTGCGGAGTCGCTCTCGGGATAGGTCTTGACGGCCACGTCACCGCCGGAGAATCCGTCTGCCGCATAGAGGATTGCAGAGAAGAACTGCTGCTTGAAGGCCACCCAGGAAGCCGTGCCGGCGAGACTCTCGCGGCCGGAATCCTTGCGCAGCATAATCTGCTTGATATTGTCGGCGCCGGAGTAGCGGAAGGCCACTGCGGAATAGTTTTTCTCGTTGGTGTAACCCTTCTCCAGGCGGGGCATATCCATTGTCCAGTTGATGCGGCACTGGGAAGACGAGCGGGGGATGATGCCGTCCATACCCACAAAGTGCATATCAAAGCCCAGGTCGTAGCTGTCGGGAGCAAGGGTGTAGATGTGCTCTATGTAAGAGTCGTCATCCACATAGAGGCGCATTGTGACATTGTCGCTGCTGCTCGAAGCTATCTCGTAGTTGAAATCGGTGGTATTGATGTACTGCCCGGCATCCAGCTCTATGTCGAAGCTGCTGGAGCCCTTGGGCATCAGGTAGAGGGCGGTGCTGTCGTATTTGAAATACTTTTTGATGAGCACCTCGCTCACCTGGCCGCCGTGGGTGGTGAGGCCCACGCGGATGTTGTCGTTTTCCAGATATACTTCGCTCTCCTGGCCGTTATAGGCCATGGCATTGAGCGACTGTGTCTTATAAAGCTGGCCCTGAACTGCAGGAATGGAATCCAGCGTGTCTGCAAGCGCGCGCTGGGCCTCATATTCTGCCAGATCTTCGGCATTCTTGAGGGCTTCTACCCTTGCCAGCGAATCGGCCACAAGGCGGGCCCGGTTTTGTTTTTCGAACTGTTTTGTGTTATACCAGCTGAACAGCAGTAAAATTACGCCGATCAGCGCAAATCCAATCGCACTTTGTTTATTCATCTACACTACTCGTTTTCCGACTCTTCGGCCTTGTTCATAGATTTAATCTGCTCCTGGAGGGCAGCGAGTTCTTTCTTTGCGTCGTCTATCTTGGTCTTGAAGTCACCGATCAGGGCCTCTGCCCCCTTGGATTTCTCGAAGAAGCCGAGGTTGTTCTCCCAGGTTGCTATGTCCTGCTCAAGCTGGGTGTACTTCTGGATGAGACGGTCACGCTCTGTCAGCTGGCGGGGTGCCGCACTGCGGGGACGGTCCTGGAACTGACCGCGACGGGGCCTGTCGGCAGCCATCTCCCCGAACTTGGCCTTGAGGGCGTCGCGGTAGGCAGCCTGAACCTTGTCTTTCTCCTTATAGGGGATGAAGCCGATCTCGCGCCACTTGGCCTGGAAGTCGTGCATAGCCTGCAGGTCTGCCTCCTGGTCGCCGGCCAGTTCATAGGCCTCGATAGCTGCTATCAGGGCCTTCTTGGCTGCCAGATTCTCAGTCATGCTGGCACCTTTGCCGCCGCTGTTGCGGTCCTTGTTGTTAAAGAAGGTGTCGCAGGCGGCGCGGAAGCGGGTCCAAACCTGGTCGGATTTCTTCTTGGGAACGGGGCCTATCTCCTTCCACTGCTTCTGCAGGCTGATGAGTATGTCGGATGTCTTTTTCCAGTCTTCGCTGTTCATGACGGCTTCTGCCTGCTCGCACAGCTGCTCCTTCTTGGCCAGGTTGGCTGCCAGCTGATCCTTGAAATCGGTGTGGAACTGCTTTTTGGCAGTGAAGAACTTGTCGCAGGCGGCGCGGAAGCGCTCCCAGATGCGTTCGTTCTCTTTCTTGACGGCGAAACCGATGGTGCGCCACTGCTTCTGCAGGTCCTGGATCTGCTGCGTCAGCTGAGCCCAGTTGCTGTCGGCCTTGAGCTCGGAATTGGCAATCTCCTCCGCTTTCTCGCAGAGCTCGGTCTTGGCCTTGAGATTGGCCACCTGCTGCTCTTTGGCAGACTCGAAATATGCCTGATACTTTTTGTTGATGACTGCGGTAGCGGCCTTGAATCGGTCCCAAATCTCTTCGCGCTTCTCCTTGGCCACGGGGCCGAGCTCCTTCCACTCTTCGTGGAGCTTCTGCAGGGCGCGGAAAGACTGCACGCTGTTTTCGCTTTCGGCAAGCTCCTCGGCCTTGCGGCAGAGCTCTTCCTTGGCCTCAAGATTCTTCTTGAAGTCCATGTCGCGCAGTTCGTTGTTTATCTTGACAAAGTCGTAGAATACCTCAACATTGTGATAATAAGAATCATACAGATCCTTTGCCTTGGTCGGGGGCACAGGGCCGATGGCACGCCAGCGGTTCTGCAGCTCGCGGAACTTGGGGTAGGCGGCATTGATGTCGCCGGGCTGCTCCGCCAGGACTTTGAGTTCCTGCAGTATCTTGCTCTTCTGCTCGAAGTTCTCGTCGCGCAGGCGGTTCTGCTCACCGATGAACTCGGCGCGCATGGAGCGGTATTTGGCATAGAGATCCTTGAAGCCGCGCTCTACCTCTGCAAAGGGGTTGGTGGATGCGGTGTTCTCCTCTGCCTTGGGCTCCTCGCTCTGGGCAGGAACTTCTGCAGCAGCGTCCTCTGCCTGCCCGGCAGCCTCTGCTGAAGCCTCGGCGCCTTCCAGAACCACGTCCTTGGCGGCAGCCTCGTCAAAGCCCATCGCTATCTTCTCTTTCTTGAGAGTCTTATAGAAGCAGGCCTTGATGACTTCTGCATACTTGTTGAGCGAGCGGATGTCGCTGTTGTCGATATATTCCTTGAGGGAATCGACCAGCTCCTTGATGCTCTTCTGCGAGAAATCGATCTCTTGCTCGTCCTGTTTAACTTCTTTTTCTTCGGTTACTATTTGTTCGCCTGCAGTTTGGGCTGCAGCTGCAGATTGCACCTGTTCAGGGTTAACTTCTTCAGTCACAATCTTGTTAAGGTCATCACTCATTAGTTCGAATATTTGTGTACACTAAACTGCGAATTTATAAAAAATTCTGAATAACTGCTGTTTTTTCATATTTTTGTGCGCTATGCGATTCGACATTATAACAGCGGTACCCCAGCTTTTGGACAGCCCCCTCAACTACTCGATTGTAAAAAGGGCGCGCGACAAGGGCCTGGTGGAGATATTTGTGCACAACCTGCACGACTGGGGCAGCGGCAATTACAAGCAGATAGACGACTACGCCTTCGGCGGCGACGCCGGGATGGTGATGAAGATCGAGCCCGTGTATAATCTGATCATGCAGCTTAAAAGCGAGCGCGACTACGACGAGATTATCTACACTTCGCCCGACGGCAAGATCCTGGACCAGGCCGACGCCAACCAGATTTCCTGCATGCAGAACGTGATCATCCTCTGCGGCCACTACAAGGGCATCGACCACCGCATCCGCGAACACCTGATCACCAGGGAGATATCTGTGGGCGACTACGTGCTCTCGGGCGGCGAAATACCGGCGGCGATAATAGTCGATGCTGCGGTGCGGCTGATACCCGGCGCCATAGGCGACGAGACCAGCGCCCTGTCCGACTCTTTCCAGGACGGCCTGCTCTCGCCTCCCGTATATACCCGGCCCGCCGATTTCATGGGCTGGAAAGTGCCCGAGGTGCTGCTGAGCGGCAACCCCAAGCTCATCAAGGCCTGGCAGGACGCCCAGGCGCTGGAGCGCACCAAAGCTTTGAGACCCTATCTTTTAAATGAAGATTAACAGGAAGATATGAGCAATCTGATATTACCCAAGAACTACAAGGCCATACTGACGCTGTCCCAGACAGAGCAGGCCATCAAGAGCATCAAGGACTTTTTCCAGCAGAGCCTGGCTTCCCAGCTTCGCCTCAGGCGGGTGACCGCCCCGCTTTTCGTGACCAGCGGCCTGGGCATAAACGACGACCTGAACGGCATCGAGCGGCCTGTGACCTTTGCCATCGGCGACATGGGTGATGCCAGGGCCGAGATTGTGCACTCGCTGGCCAAATGGAAGAGGATGACCCTCGCCGAATACAAGATAGAGCGCGGCTACGGCATATACACCGACATGAACGCCATCCGCCCGGACGAGACGCTGGACAACCTGCACTCGCTCTATGTGGACCAGTGGGACTGGGAGGCGGTGATGGGCAGCGAAGACCGCAACGTGGCATATCTGAAGAGCGCCGTGGACGGCATCTACAACGTGCTGCTGCAGACAGAATACATGGTGTATGAGCACTATCCCAAGATACGCCCCATACTGCCGCGCAAGATTACTTATATCCATGCCCAGCAGCTGCTGGACCTCTACCCCGGCCTCAGCCCCAAGGAGAGGGAGAACGCCGTCGCCCGCAAATACGGTGCGGTGTTCATCATAGGCATAGGCGGCGCCCTGTCCGACGGCAAGCCGCACGACGGCCGCGCCCCGGACTACGACGACTGGAGTACGGTTGCTGAAAATGGCCTCGCCGGCCTCAACGGCGACATCCTGCTCTGGAACCCGGTGCTGGAATGCGCGTTCGAGATTTCTTCCATGGGCATACGCGTAGATTCCGAAGCCCTGATGCGCCAGCTCGAAATCAGCGGCCAGCTGCACCGCAAAGAGCTCTATTTCCACCGCCGGCTGCTCTCTGGAGAACTTCCGCAGAGTATCGGAGGCGGCATAGGGCAAAGCCGGCTGTGCATGTTCCTGCTGCGCAAAGGACACATCGGCGAGATCCAGGCCAGCATCTGGCCCGAGGCCATGAGAGCGGCCTGCCGCGAGCACGGAATGCCGCTCATTTAATTTTTTTCGAAAATTATTTGCATTTGTAATTTTTTCTACAAACCTTTGTCATCAGAAATACGACACGAAATGAACACACTGGTCAACAGCTTCTTCTTTTGGCGCACTTGGTTTTGGCAATCAGGTGTTTCTTCGCGTGCATTTCCTGTCGTGTAGCGTACAATAAAGGAAACATACAGAATAACATATAAGGCCGGTCCTGATGGGATCGGCTTTTTTTGTAAGAAAACATTATTAACACTTATAAACAGTTAAACTTTACAACTATGGCAACCAAACGATTTATCCTTCAGGAAGAAGAAATTCCCAGGCAATGGTATAACATCCAGGCAGACATGCCCAACAAGCCGCTGCCCATGCTGCACCCCGCCACCAAGCAGCCGGTAACTGTAGACGATCTGGCCCACATCTTCACACGCACTGCTTCCGAGCAGGAGCTCAACCAGACCGACCGCTGGATAGACATCCCGGAGGAGGTCCGCGACCTGTATAAGTCCTACCGCTCCACCCCTCTGGTGCGCGCATACGGACTGGAAGAGGCTATCGGCACCAAATGCCACATATACTTCAAAAATGAAAGTGTGAGCCCCGTGGGGTCGCACAAGCTCAACAGCGCCCTGCCGCAGGCATATTACTGCAAGAAAGAGGGCATCACCAATGTCACCACCGAGACCGGCGCCGGCCAGTGGGGCACCGCCCTGAGCTATGCCGCAAAGGTATTCGGCCTCGAGGCTGCCGTATATATGGTAAAGATTTCCTACGAGCAGAAGCCCTACCGCCGCAGCATTATGCAGACCTACGGTGCACAGGTGATTGCGTCGCCGTCCATGAGTACCCGCGCCGGCAAGGACATCCTCACCAAGGATCCCAACCACCAGGGTTCGCTGGGTACCGCCATCAGCGAGGCCGTAGAGCTGGCCATGAATACCCCCAACTGCCGCTACTCCCTCGGCTCCGTACTGAACCATGTAACTCTGCACCAGAGCATTATCGGACTTGAAGCCGAGAAGCAGATGAAAATGGCGGGCGAATATCCCGACATCGTGATCGGCTGCTTCGGCGGCGGCAGCAACTTCGGCGGCCTGGCCTTCCCGTTCATGCGCCACACCTTCTCCGGCGAGCACAAGGGCACCCGCTTCATTGCGGCAGAGCCCCTCTCCTGCCCCAAATTCAC
This sequence comes from uncultured Bacteroidia bacterium, assembly GCA_902767355.1. GTDB lineage: Bacteria > Bacteroidota > Bacteroidia > Bacteroidales > UBA932 > Equibacterium. The sequence goes on along the minus strand of CACXHG010000082.1, from coordinate 3,699 downwards.
CAAGGGCGTGTTCCACTATGACTTTGGCGACGAGGCCGGCTTCACCCCGCTGATTCCCATGTTCACCCTGGGCCACAACTTCCGCCCTGCAAACATCCACGCCGGCGGTCTGCGCTATCACGGTGCCGGTATGATCGTGACCCAACTGGTCAAGGACGGCTATGTGGAGGCAGTGGATATCCCTCAGCTGGAGACTTTCGAGAAAGGCCTTATCTTTGCCAAGGCAGAGGGCATAATCCCCGCTCCCGAGTCCTGCCACGCCATTGCAGCCACCATTCGCGAGGCCAAGGCCTGCGACGAGCGCGGCGAGCAGAAGGTCATCCTCTTCAATCTCAGCGGCCACGGACTGATTGACATTTATGCCTACGACCAGTATCTGGCCGGCAACCTGGTGAACGGCGAGGTCAGCGATGACTATATCAAAGCCAATATAGACGAACTCGAAGAACAGATTAAGCTGTAAGCACTATGATGTGGAATCCCGAAATGGAGTGCATGCCGCGTCCCGAGCTGGAACGGCTGCAGAGTGAACGACTGGTAAAGATCGTGAAATACACCTATGACAATGTCAAGTTTTATCACGACCGTATGGATTTTGCGGGGGTCAAACCTTCTGACATAAAGGGCATTGAGGACATCTCCAAACTGCCGTTCATGTCCAAGCAGGACCTGCGCGACTACTATCCAACCGGCACTTTTGCCGCACCTTTGAGCGAGATTGTGCGATTTCATGCCTCCAGCGGGACCACCGGCAAGCCCATTGTGGCGGGCTACACCCAGCACGACCTGGAGTGTTGGAGCGAGGGCGTGGCCCGCTGCCTGACGGCTTACGGCATAACCAAAGAGGACATAGTGCAAGTGGCCTACGGCTACGGGCTTTTCACCGGCGGTCTCGGGGCGCACGACGGCGCCACCAGGATAGGCTGCTCGGTGCTGCCCGCCAGCAGCGGCAACACGGCCAAGCAGCTGATGCTGATGAGGGATCTGGGAGTGACCGCCCTGTGCTGCACCCCCTCCTATGCCCTGTTTCTGGCAGAGAGCCTGCACAAGAGCGAAGACTTCAAACTGTCGGACATGCACCTGAAGGCCGGCGCTTTCGGAGCGGAACCCTGGAGCGAGAATATGCGCGCCGAACTGGAGGAGAAACTGGGCATCAAGGCCTATGACATCTACGGCCTGACAGAAGTCAGCGGCCCCGGCGTGGGCGGCGAATGCGAGTGCCAGGACGGCACCCACATCTGGGAGGACATGTTCTTCCCGGAAATCATCGACCCGCAGACGCTCAAACCGCTGCCCCACGGCGACCAGGGCGAACTTGTGTTCACGACCCTAACAAAAGAGGGCATGCCGGTGATACGCTATCGCACCCGCGACCTGACTTCGCTCAATTACGCCCCTTGCAAATGCGGCCGCACGGCTGTCCGCATGAACAAGATCATGGGCCGCACAGACGACATGCTCATCATCCGCGGCGTGAACGTCTTCCCTACCCAGATAGAATCCGTGATCATGGAGTTTGCCGAGTGCAATGGACAGTACCTGATCACGGTGGACCGCGTGGACAACACCGACACCTTCCGTCTGGACATAGAGCTGCGAAGCGAATGCTACGGCGACATGGTCGGCCAGTTCCAGAGCCTGATAAAGGCCATTACAGGCCGGATTTCGAGCGTAATAGGCATCAAATGCGACGTGCATGTGGTTGAACCCAACGCCATCGAGCGCAGCGCCGGCAAGGCAAAACACGTTGTTGATTTACGAAAAATATAGTATATTCGCACTATGATTATCAAACAGCTATCCATCTTTTTGCAGAACAAGATCGGCCGCTTTACCGAGGTCACCAACATTCTCGGGCAGGCCGGCGTAGATATGCAGGCCTTCACCGTAAGTGAAAATTCCGACTTCGGCATCCTGCGGCTTATCGTGGACAACACCGAGCATGCCGTGGAAGCGCTCCGCGCGGCCGGCTTTGCCGTGAACACCACCGACGTGGTATGCCTCGAGTGCCCCGACTCCCCGGGCGCCATTGCTCCCTACATGAACCGTCTCTCGCAGGGCGGCATCTCCATCGAGTATATGTACGCCTTCTCGCAGTGCGGCACAGCCAAGGTCATTATCCGCCCGGACAACGTCCCTCTCTGCGAGAAACTCATCTCCGAGTAGGGCCGCCTGGCCACAGGCTCTCAGAGCAAAGAAGAAACGGTATCTTTCAAGGTACCGTTTTTTTTGCTAACTTGACGGTGTTATTTGCGCGACCATGAAACGTCTCCTCCTTTATCTGTCTTTTATCGCCGCACTGTCGGCTTGTTCAAGCGGCTCTTCGCCCGACTTTATCACAATGGATGTCAGCACTTTGGCAGACAAGATCAAGGGTGCCTGGGCCGGCCAGATCGTGGGTTGCACCTATGGCGGTCCCACCGAGTTCCAATACACCGGCTTCATCCACGACAGCGTTCCCATCAAGTGGGACGACGGCTGCGTGAAGTGGTATTACGACAATGCGCCCGGCCTGTACGACGATGTCTATATGGATCTCACCTTTGTAAAGGTGTTTGAAGAAGAGGGGCTCGACGCTCCGGTGGAATCATTTGCCAGGGCCTTCGCCAATGCCGGCTATCCGCTGTGGCACGCCAACCAGGCCGCCCGATACAATATCCTGCACGGCATCATGCCTCCCGCCTCGGGCCATTGGAAGAACAATCCGCACGCAGACGACATCGACTTCCAGATAGAGGCGGACTATGCAGGCATCATGTCCCCCGGCCTGCCCGCCGCGGCATCTCATTTCTCAGATGATATCGGCCACATCATGAATTACGGAGACGGGTGGTACGGAGGCGTTTATGTGGCCAATATGTATTCGCTCGCATTTGTGAGCGACGATATGGATTACGTGGTCAGCGAAGCCCTCAAGGCCATTCCAGCCGAGAGCCGCTACCACTCGTGCATGGCCGATGTCATCCGCTGGCACAGCCGGTACCCGGAAGACTGGCATCTGACCTGGGCGCTGGTCAACAAGGAATACGGCTTTGACATCGGCTGCCCGGAAGGCACCTTCAGCAATATCAACATAGATGCCGTCATCAACAGCGCATATATACTCATCGCTCTGCTGTACGGAGAAAAAGACTTTGCCAGGACGGTGGACATTGCCACGCGCTGCGGCCAGGACTCCGACTGCAACCCGGCTTCCGCGGCTGGAATCCTTGCCACGATGCTCGGCTACGAGGCTTTGCCTGAGGAATGGAAAACTCCGCTGGAGATTGTCGCCGACCGGCAGTTTGCCTTTACCGACATATCCTTCAGGCGTGCCTGCGACCTGTCGCTGGGTCAGGCGCTCAAGGTCATCGAGCGCTATGGGGGCAAAGTGGACGGCTCCACTGTTACAATCAGGCGCCAGGCACCCGAAACAGTGCGCTTCGAGCAGTCGTTCGAAGGGCTGTGGCCCTGCCCCAAGCAATACCTGCACAAAGACGTTGACAAACTGGGAGAAGTCCCTTTCGACGGGGTCGGGGTCGCTGTCAGAAATGTCATGGCGATGGCGCCGGGTTATACTCCGCACCCGTACGAAGCCGAGGTGGAGGTCTATCTGGACGGTCAGCTGAGCCAGAGGGTTATGCTCCCGTTCGGAACCAACCAGTTCAGGCAGGAAATCTATTTCAACTATGACATCCCCGACGGCCACCATACCCTCTC
>CACXHG010000081.1 GCA_902767355.1 uncultured Bacteroidia bacterium | reverse complement strand
GCTTGTCACGCACGATACCGGTCAGGAACACGTTGCGGAACGGGACCTCGCCCATGAATTCATTGCCGGCCATAATCATTCGGGCGACCCAGAAAAAGAGGATGTCCGGGCCGGTGACAAGGTCGTTGGTGGGATAGTAATACGCCAGGTCGGCATTGGGCTTGCTGGCCGGCTGACCCGGGCGCTGGGTGTCGAACACGCTGATGGGCCACAGCCAGGAGCTGAACCAGGTGTCCAGCACATCCTCGTCCTGACGCAGGTCGGCGGCGGTGATGCTTGCATCGAGCCCGCGGGCCTTCGCCAGCGCCGCCTCGGCATCCGGAGCCACCACAAAGCGGCCGTCGGGCAGATAATATGCAGGAATGCGCTGCCCCCACCAGAGCTGGCGGGAGATGCACCAGTCGCGCACATTTTCCATCCAGTGGCGATAGGTGTTGCGGTATTTGTCGGGAATCAGCTTCACCGCGCCGCTCTCCACGCTCTCGAGGGCGTCCTTTGCCAGGGCGTCCATCTTCAGGAACCATTGGGTAGAGAGCTTGGGCTCTATCACGGCGTTTGTACGCTCGGAATAACCGATGGGAGAAGTGTAATCTTCGGTCTTTTCCAGATTGCCGGCGTCGGCGAGCATCTGCTCTATTTTCTTGCGCGCCTCGAAGCGGTCTTCGCCAACCAGTATCTGCGCTTTTTCGTTCAGGCGGCCGTGGTCGTCGATAATGTCCAGCACCTCGAGGTTGTGCCTTAGGCCGATTTCGTGGTCGTTTACATCGTGGGCGGGCGTAACCTTCAGGCAGCCGGTACCGAAATCCATCTCCACATAGTCGTCTTCTATCACAGGTATCTCCTTGTTTATAAGAGGGATAAGCACCTTTTTGCCGTGCAGCCACTTGTGGCGTTCGTCTTTAGGATTGACGCAGATGGCGGCGTCGGCCATTATGGTTTCGGGGCGTGTCGTGGCGATTACCAGATATTTGTCGGTGGGATTGCCATGGCCGTCGCTGATGTAATATCTCAGGTGATAGAATTTGCTCTGGGTGTCGCGGTGGATGACCTCCTCGTCGCTCACTGCCGTCAGGCCCACCGGATCCCAGTTGACCATACGCGCACCGCGGTAGATATAACCCTTGTCGTAGAAATAGCAGAAGGTGTTTATCACGGCCTTTGTCAGCTCCGGGTCCATGGTGAATTTGGTGCGGTCCCAGTCGCAGCTGGCGCCCAGCTTGCGAAGCTGCTTGAGGATGATGCCGCCGTGCTCTTCTTTCCACTCCCAGGCATACTTCAGAAACTCTTCGCGGGTCAGGTCCTCCTTCTTGATGCCTTGGCTGCGGAGTTTGGCTACAACCTTGTTCTCAGTGGCGATGGAGGCATGGTCGGTGCCGGGAACCCAGCAGGCGTTCTTGCCGTCCATGCGCGCCTTGCGCACCAGCACATCGTTGATGGTGTTGTTGAGCACGTGCCCCATGTGCAGGATACCGGTCACATTGGGCGGGGGTATAACTATGGTATAAGGTTCGCGCGAGTCGGGTTCTGAATGGAAATATTTATGCTCCATCCACCAGGCGTACCACTTGTCTTCTACATTCGAAGGGTTGTATTGTTTCTCTAATGCCATTTGCTGTAATTCTAAAAACCTGCGAATTTAATCAATTCATCATATACTTTGTGCACCGGGAAGCCCATTACATTATAAAAAGAGCCTTCGATGCCCGTGCAGGCGGCGTAGCCCAGCCATTCCTGGATGCCATAGGCGCCGGCCTTGTCATAAGGTTTGCACGTATCTATGTAATAATCTATCTCTGCATCGGTCAGCTGCCTGAAGCTCACCCGGGTGGTGTCCGCCACGGTTTCTTCGTGATTGCGGTCGCGCACGGTCACGGCGGTGATGACTTCGTGGGTGCGGCCGGAGAGCGCGCGCAGCATCCTCTGGGCGTCTTCGCGGCTGTGCGGCTTGCCCATTATCAGGCTGTCCAGCAGCACCATGGTGTCGCTGGTAATGAGTATCTCGCCTTCTTCCAGCTCTCTCCAGAAGCCGTGCGACTTGCCGCGCGACATGTGCGCCGGCACGGCGGTGTGAGGCATATCCTCGGGGAAAGACTCCTCAAAACTGTTGCGGGTATCCACGCAGAAATCCACATTCAGCCCGGAGAGCAGCTCCCTGCGGCGCGGGGAATTGCTCGCCAGAATAAGTTTTTTGCCTTTCAAGTCCATAGAAGTGCAAATTTACTCTTTTTGATTAACTTTGTCAAACTATGAAAAAGTCTATTCTTATCACGGGCATCCTTGCAGCGATGCTCCTTTGCGCCTGCTCAGGCGGCGGCGCCACAGTTTCAGTAAAAGATTTCGGGGCAATTCCAGACGATGGTATCGATGATACCGAAGCCCTGCGCAAGGCTGCCGGATATTGTCGGGAGCACAAAGGTACCACGCTGGTCTTCCCTGCCGGCCAATACGATTTCTCCGACCCCGAGGCGGCGCGCATAGAGCGCGAGGCGATAGACGGCACCTACGGCAGCGGCCTGCAGGTGCAGCGCTACCTGTTCATCCCCACCAAGCCTTATGTGACCGGCCTGGATTTCACCGGAGC
>CACXHG010000080.1 GCA_902767355.1 uncultured Bacteroidia bacterium | reverse complement strand
TTTGCTGCAGGAAACAAGCATAAGCAAACAAATTGATATAAAGAGTATCCGTTTCATATCTAAAACTGTATAAAATTTCTAGTCGAAGGCCAGCGAGTTGAAGCGGCGCAGGTAGAACTGGTCGATGGTGCCGCGGCCCTTCTTGGTGACGAGGAAGCGGACTATTTCGGCAATCTCTTCTGGCTGCAGTAGTTCGTCCGGCGCTATGTCGGGGCGCATCTGTTTTACCATTTCGGTGGCCACGCCGCCGGGGGAGATCAGGTGCACGCGTATGCCCAGCGGCTGCACTTCTTTGGCCAGCACCTTGGTAAAGCCGGTCAGGGCGTGCTTGCTGGAGGCATAGACGCTCTGGTGGATATAGCCTTTGAAGCCCACCACCGAGGCGATGTTGATGATGATGGGTTTGGGCGATTTCTCGAGATAGGGCAGGGCCTGCTTGCAGATGAAAAACGGCGCCTTGGCGTTGACGGCGAAGATGGCGTCCCACTGCTGCGGGCTCACATCGGTGAAACTGCCCTGCTGGGCCGCTCCGGCGCAGTTTACCAGCAGGTCCACTCCGCCGAATTCCCGCACGGTTTCGTCCACAATCTTAGAGTAGGATGATTCCTGGGCCAGGTCGGCGGCGATGGTCGCCACCCTTATGCCGGGATGGGCGTTGCAAAGCTCATCTTTGGCGGCCTGGAGGGCGTCGGCGCTGCGGGCCACCAGGGCCAGGTTGTAGCCCACATCGGCCAGCTCGCGGGCTATTGCCAGGCCTATGCCGCGAGAGGCGCCGGTCACCAGCGCAGTCATCCGGGCAGGGGCGTCAATAGTCTCATGGCCAAGGTCTTGCAGTAGGTTGTAGAGTCCGTCCTGCGAGAGTACGCTGCGGTTTACGCCGGCAGGAATCAGCCCCGCCTCGTCGGCCTCGTAGTCCTTGAGCCACTGGCCGCTGCGCTGGTATTCGTCCAGAAGGGCGATGTCTTCGCCGCTCCTGTGGCCTTTGCTCAGGCGGTCGAAGGCTTCTGACATTCTGGCCACGCGGCGTACCAATCCGTTGGAATCAGTCATAGCTATTCTTTGTTTTTGGTGTCGATACAAATTGTCACGGGGCCGTCGTTTATCAGGGCGACCTTCATATCCGCCCCGAACACTCCGGTGGCTACGCTGCGGCCCATCGCGGCCGAGAGCGCCCTGCAGAAAGATTCATACAGAGGGATGGCGGTTTCGTGCCCCGCAGCGTGGATGTAGGATGGCCGGTTGCCCTTTTTGGTGGAGGCCATCAGCGTGAACTGGCTCACCACCAGGGCTTCGCCGCCGATGTCCATGACACTGCGGTTCATCACCCCCGCCTCGTCGTCGAAAATGCGCAGGGCGGCAATCTTTTTCACCAGATAATCAATGTCTTCGGCTCCGTCTTCGTGCCCGACTCCGAGCAATATCATAAGCCCCGGGCCGATGGCCGAACAGAGTTTGCCGTCGATGGTCACCGACGCTTCCCTGACCCTTTGTATGACAGCGCGCATGCCGGTCTTAGCGCTCTATTTTCACGGCCGGCCAGCCGTAGTCCTGGAAGTAATTCACATCGAGGCCGTTTCTGACCACATAGTCTGTCACGGCGCACTTGATCAGGCTGTCCCGGCGCTGGTGATTGGCATTTGCGGCCGCAAATTCTTCGTACAGGCCGCCGAAGATGCTTTTTGCACTGGGGGCGAAGTTGCTGCCGTCTTCGACTCTGTCATACCCGGTCACGGCGTAGCTGCCGTCGTCGAGCTTTTTAAGGTGCAGTTTGCCGGCATGGTTGCCGCCGGAGACGCACTTGAGCGTGTCGCCGGCCTGGTCGTAGTTCAGTATCCAGAAGTCTCCGAGCACGGTGATGTCCTCCGGGTTGCTCTCGTCGGTTTTTGCATATACAGTCACGGGAATGCTGAATTTTCCGGGCGCGTATTGCGGCGCAATCTCGTCTGCGAAATATTTCTCCACCGCAGCTATGGCAGTCGGGGTCTGAGCCGTTTGAGTTGTCTGTTCGGTCTGTTCGGCCTGTTCTGCCTGCGCGGCGTTGCCGCTCTTGCCGTTTTTGCCGCCCTGACGGCAGGCGCCAAGGCTCAGGGTCACGGCTACGGCCAAAGTAAGTAATGCAAGTCTCTGCATAGTCGTCTTTTTATTAATTTGTGAGCAAAATTAAGTTATATTTACTTATTCTTTGCATTTAATTGCAAAAACACTTTAGGTCTTATGAAGGCAAAAGCATTTTTCGTGTATGTGGCTCTCGGAGTAGCCTTTGCGGCGGTTTCGCTGTGGGTGTTCCTTTCCAAGGGCAAGAATGCCAAGGCGATACGTGCCAAATACAAACTGGGCGGGGCGATGATTGCCGCCTGGGCTGTCCTGTCTGCGGCAAACTGCCAGGGGCCGGTGCCGGAGGTCTCCTGTTATGACCCCGTGGCGCCGCAAAATGAAGTGCTGTTCCAGGCCAAGGACCAGAACGCCGAGACCTTGAAGAGCGGAGACATTCTCAGCGTTGTGGTGCTGTCTCCGACATATCGGGAATACCAGATAACGCTCACCACACAGGAGAAGGAGCCCAAAGTCCTGCAGAGTGAGACCTTTGTGCGCGAGCAGGAGCAGATGGGTTCGTGGGAGGCCAGTTTTGAGATAGAACTGGCAGAGACCGAGTATAAGGGGGCTGTTGACCTGAAGGTTTACGGCGTTGCCGAAGCCGGAGAGAAAACTCTGGTAGGAAAGGGGATGATAACCCTGCGCTAAATGGGGGAGCGTCTCCACATAGGGAACATCATTTTCGAGGTGACAGACGCCTGCAACCAGTGTTGCAGGTTTTGTTATAATTACTGGCGCGACGCCGGAAGTCCGATAGCCGCGCCCGATGCGGCCCTGGCCCGCAAGAGTCTGCGCAAACTGCTTTCGCAGGCTGCCGTCGGCACGGTTTCCTTTTCCGGCGGCGAGCCTTTGCTGCTTGGCAATATCCACGATTTGGTGATGGCAGCCCGCCTTCGGGGCAGCAACGTGAACATACTCACCAACGGCACGCTGCTCACATCGGACGCCCTGG
>CACXHG010000079.1 GCA_902767355.1 uncultured Bacteroidia bacterium | reverse complement strand
CGGCTATTGCTACGAGACGCTCCAGAGCCTCGAGGGCGACAAGTCCGACGCCAGAATCCGCTATTGCTACAGATTCATAGACAGCAATGGGAAATCGGCTATCGGCAGCAAGCCCTTCGTGTTTGACGTGACCCTCAAGGGCGGGACCACCAGCGCCTACATAGACAATCCGACCAAGGCCCTGAAGGCCGGCGACTATATGCCGGCGGGCGACCTGAGCAGCATCCCTGCCGACATCAGCGTCGGAGACCGGCTGGAAGACAGTAAGATAACTGTCAAGGTCCTGAATGTATATACCGCGACCAACCGCTACGCAAACCGCCGCGTGACGGCCAGCGAAAAGGTCACCGTGCCTGCCGGCACCTTCGACTGCATGCTGGTAGAAGACGATGAGATCTTCACCGGCGCCGGCCCGTTTGCCGTCAAGACCTGGGTGGCCAAAGGAACCGGGATTGTGCGCCAGATTATATATAAAAAGGACGGTTCCGTCAATCAGGTTTTCGAACTGTGCCCTTAATCTGCAGCACAGTTGCCGCCCAAATACTCTTTCCACTTCCCATCCCAGCAAAGATACAAAAAGAAGCAGCTGTTTGGGCGCTCTATTGCTGAACGCTCCGATACTGCCGGTCGCTTACCGGCTCCAGCCACTCGTTGGAGGCCCCGGCCTGTACATCCTTGTGGTAGGTCAGGTGCTGCATCCAGCTGTCGGCTGCTGCTTTTTCCAGGCCGGTCTGGTCGCCCTTGGCTTCCAGGGCTGCGATGACGGCCAAATGTTGCCGCCGCGGTGTGAGGGCATTCTCCATATTCTGTGCGTTTATTGTAATCAAAGGCAGCATGGCTGCCAAAAGGATGGTGATTCTGTACATAGGCTATTTCAGGCTGTCAGCCCAGGCTTTGATGTCGTCCTTGGTGGCATTGTTCAGGGTTTTGCCGGCCTTCCAGTTGATCTCGGGGTACATCTCTTTGAACTCGGCGTTGGCATTGTCTATGCTGCTGCCACCCGATGTGGCAAAGAAAATGACGGTCTTCCCCTTGAAGCCATAGGTCTCGATAAAAGTGTTGATGATGGTGGGGGCGGTGTACCACCAAACCGGGAAGCCGATGTAGATTACGTCATAGCTGTCGGCATTCTCGAGGTCTTTCACGATGGCGGGACGCGAGCTGCGGTCCTGCATCTCCACGCTGCTGCGAGAGGTCTTGACTGTCCAGTCCAGGTCTTCTGCCGTATATCTGACTTCCGGCTTGATTTCGTAGAGTTTGCCGCCGGTGACGTCGGCGAGGTCCCTGGCAACGGCTGCCGTCGTGCCGGTGGCTGAGAAATAGGCTACCAGTGTTTTCATGTCTTCGTTTGTTTTCTTGTTCCTGCCCTGTCCGCAGGCAGTAAGTGTGAGTGCGATTAGTGTAAGTGCGAGAATAATTCTTTTCATTGCTGTTTATTGTTTTTTGTGGTTTATTATTGGCTATCGTATTGCGGATTTATCCAAGGTTGCGCAAGCCCGGCTTATTTACCAAGAAATTCGGTGGGAGTGATGCCGGTCACCTTCTTGAACAGGCGGGTGAAGTGGTGCGGAAACTCGAAACCCAGCAGGTGGGCGGTTTCGCCTATGTTGTGTCCGTTCATCAGCAGGTTCTTGCCCTGCTCAATCACGAAGGAATGTATGTAGCCTATGGCCGTGCCGCCGGTGGCTTTATGAATCACGTCGCCCAGGTAGCGGGCAGAATAGGCCAGCTGATTTGCGCAGTAGCCGACAGAAGGGACGCCCAAGTCCATTTGCCTGCCTTCCAGATAATACTCCCGCAGAAGGTTGTGGAAGCGCTTTAAGATGTCCGACGAGCTCTTGTCTTCCTTCGAGAGCTGGCGCAGATAGATGCGCTGGCAGTATTCCAGGATAAGCCGTATATAGCCCAGGATAATGTTTCTCAGTGCCGGGGAATCCTCGTTCTCCTGAAGTTCGTGCCTGAGCTGCGTGATCAGCTGGATGATGCGGCCCCATTCAGAGGTCTCCATTATCAGGGTCTCGGCAGCGAAGTAAGAGAAGAAGTGATACTCTTTCATCCTGTCTTCCAGGTCTGTCCCCCGGATCAGTTCCGGCGAGAACAGCAGCACCCATCCGCTGATATAGAGCTCTTCTCCATTATCTTCCTTGCCGCCGATCTGGCCCGGCTCCACGGCGAAGATGGACCCTTCGGCAGCGTCGAACATCTTCATTCCGTATGTGAGCTGCCTGGGAAAGTTCCGCTGGATGAAGAGCCCGTAAACGCCGTAGCGGTTCAGGCTGGTGCGCACCGGCGACACCTCGTCGTAGTGGACGACGCTTACCATAGGGTGCAGCAGGGGCGCCCCTACGGAACGGGCGTACACATTGGGGTCGGAGATGTGAAGAATGTTCTTCATTGTGCTTGGAATGGTATGTATCTTTGCAAATATATGTAATGTTCTGCGATATTGGTATAAATCCGGCCAAAATAGGTAAAAGGAATCCGCTTGCGCGCAATAACTTTGTATCACCAAACCACACAGATATATGATCCGCACATTTGCCTTGGGAATCCTGTATGCCGCGATTATTCCGGTCCTGCTCGCTTGCGGGAAATTGCCCGATCAGGAGCAGCCCGCTCCTGCGCAGCAAGAGCGCAGCGAAGGGCAGGAGAGTAAAGACGAAGAGAATGACAATGACAATGACAATTCTGAAATAACTGAAACCGCCGAAACCACTATGCCCCAGACCATCAATATTTCAGTGTCCGGAAAGACGCTGCAGGTAAAGATAGAAGACAATTGCGCCACCCGCGCCCTCGTGGAGGCCCTGCGAGAGGGCGCCATCAGCTATGAAGCGCACGACTACGGCGGCTTCGAGAAAGTAGGGGCGCTGGGACGGTCGCTGCCTACCTGCGACAGCCGCATCACCACACAGGCCGGAGACGTGATACTGTATAGCGGCAACCAGATTGTGCTCTTCTATGGCAGCAACAGTTGGAGCTATACCCGCCTCGGCCGGCTCCAATACGAATCCCTGGCAGAACTTAAGTCCTTCCTCAACGCCGGCTCCGGCAGCATTACCGTAACCCTGTCTTTATAGCCGCCGCCGGAAACGGCGCACCTATGATGCTCTGAAACTGCGGCACGGCGGGTTCTCTTGAGGTTGTTGAGAAACTGAACGGCAAAAAGACAATTTTATTGTCCGTGGACAAAGAAAATGGAAGTTTTAAAACTTTTATTGTTTGTGGACAATAAAATTGTAGTATCTTTGTGTATAACAAAAGCAGAGTATTATGGAAGTACTTACCCGAAAACACTACGCAGATGCCGTTGACTCCTGGCTGGGCAAAGGGAATATTATCGCTCTGGTCGGCTCGCGCCGAGTTGGCAAAAGTTATGTGCTGAAGGATTTCATCCAGCGTCACGAAAAGGAAGAGGATATCAACATTATCTTCATAGATAAGGAAAAGAAAGCGTTTAACGGGATCCAGACAAAGAACGACCTGGATGCTTGGATAGAGGCCCGCTATATATACGGTAAGCACAACTGCATCCTGATTGACGAAGTGCAGGAAATAAATCAGTTTGAAGACAGCGTCTGTAACTGGTACACGGAGGACAATACCGATGTCATTCTGACCGGCAGCAATTCGGATATGCTCTCCGGAGAATTGGCCACCCGGTTATCCGGCCGTCATGTGGAAATACGTATTCATCCGCTTACATATACTGAATTTCTCCAGTTCCATGAACTTCAGGATAGCGATGAAAGTTTGATGACCTATCTGAATTATGGTGGTCTTCCCGGCCTCCGCCAAGTGGGTCTTGGGAGCGATGAGCAGGTGTGGGCCTACATTACCAGCGTGTTCAATACCATCATGCTCAAGGACATCATCGAACGTCACGACATAAGAAATATCCCTTTCCTGAACAATCTCGTCGATTTCTATGCCGATACTACTGGCAAACTTACCTCTGCCAATAGCATTTCCAAGTATATGAAATCGCAGCAGGCGGATGTCTCTCCCAATCTTATCCTCCTCTACCGGGGATACTATGCAGAAGCCTTTTTACTGGATATTGTGCAGCGTTATGATATCCACGGCAAGAAAATCTTCGAGTCCAACGAGAAAGTTTATTGGGATGACCTGGGCCTCCGCAATCTGCGTGCTTCCGGTGCGATGGACTCTTACATAGAAAAGGTTATTGAAAATGCTGTCTACAAGCAGCTCCATTATCTGGGATATGAGATAAACGTGGGTGTCTTGAATGCCGGAGAAGTGGATTTCGTGTGCCGAAAACCCGGAAAAACAATCTACGTACAAGTCAGCTACATCATTTCAGAACAATCCACAAGGGACAGGGAGTTTGGCCCGTTGGAGAAAATCAAGGACAATCATCCCAAATATGTCATCAGTGCCACGCCACTCCTGACCCAGCGTGACGAAAACGGCATCACGCATCTCTCGCTCAGAAAATTCCTGAAAGAAGGCTTCCCAACCTTATAAGCTCACAATGCCGGATACTGGGAGGAATTGACTCCGGTATCCGGTTTTCGTAGCCAGAAGGATGCAACGGGCGTGAACCTGATACGACTCCCGGTCAAGACCCCAGATAGATTTGTAACCTGGGATGGACACGGTCCGTCGGCAGTGCTCCCAGTGGCGCCGAAAAGCTTCCATAGGGAGCAAAAATCGCCATTTTTGCTCCCTATGGGGAGAATTATTGTCCATAAGGAGCACAGGCAAGGCTAATGACGTGCGATTGGTTCGACTTGGGGCCGCTCGTGCGAGCCTGTCCTGCCGCCAACAAAAAAAAAGCAACCTTTCGGTTGCTTTTTTGCGGTGCGGACGAGACTCGAACTCGCGACCCCCGGCGTGACAGGCCGGTATTCTAACCAGCTGAACTACCGCACCAATTTTGACTATTCGTCAGCTGTTTCCCAAACGGGATTGCAAATATAGACGTTAAATTTAATTCTGCAAAACTTTTTTAAAAAAGCTGAAGTGAACATTGCCATATTTTTTCTCTTTGACAAAGCCGGGCTCAGCCGCAAAATTGTAGTCAGCAGGATGTTCAAGGATAAACAGCCCGTCGTCCTTCAAAAAGCCGGCGCCCAGAATTTTTTGCGGCAGGGTGTCCAGGCCCTCCAGCGCATACGGCGGATCGGCGAAAACCAGGTCGAACGCTTTGGTGCAGATGCCGATAAAGTCGAACACATTGTGGTGCACCACCTGCATGCCGCTGATGCCGAAAGATGCGGCCGTCTTTTTGATGAAGCCTGCGTTTTGCGGGTTCATCTCCACCGCCACTATGTCCTTGCAGCCGCGCGAGGCCATCTCGTAGCTGATGCTGCCGGTGCCGGAAAACAGGTCCAGGAAGGCGATGTCTTCGAAGTCTGTCTGCTGGCACAATATATTAAAAAGCCCCTCCTTCGCAAAGTCGGTTGTAGGACGGGCTTTATAATTTGCGGGCGGATTGATGCTCCTGCCCCGATATATGCCGGAAATAATCCTCAATTACTCCCAGTTACCAGCGTTGTTGTTAGGGTTCTCGATGCTGCCCACCTGCAGGCCGGGGTAGCGGTCGGTGTCGCAGCGCTCGTACACGAGGTTCACGATCTGCTGGTGGTCCATGCCGTTGAGCAGTTCAACATAGGGGACCTTGGCTTCGAACAGGGGAACATCCACGCCGGAAACCTCCTTGACAGTCTCGTTCATGATAATCTCCTTGCCTTCGGTGAAGGGGATGTACTTGAGCTGGTCGGGGTTGAAATCGGGCCTGTTCTTCAAAAGGGTGTCCCTGACGGGAATCTCGATGGCTTCACGCTTAACCTTGCCCTGAGCTACTGCCAGGGAGTCGTCCATGGAGCCGATGGAGCGGATGACCGTCATCTTGCCATTCTTGTAGAATTCCACCAGGGAATCGATGCTGGGAGCGAACTTGCCGTTCACATTTTTGTAGGCTACCTGGAGGGTGCGGATGTCCTTGAGTTTGACAATCGCTGCTGCTTCCCTTATCGACTTCTCTTTGTTGAATTTCAGAGGCTGCTGTATGCTCCTGACAATCAGGAACGCCAGCGCGAGGATGATGATAGGGAAAACAATGTAAGTGAGAATCTTTTTCATATTTTTGTGTTATATTATTTCTCTGTACCGTTGAAATTAACTCTCAAAATTAAAAATAATATTTAGTGCTTGCAAGATATTTTTAAATTTGCACTTATAAAATGATGTAATTGACCCGGAATGAGGACGACAATCAGGCAAGAAGATTTGAATGTTTTGGTGCAGAATGCATCGAGCGTCGTCATATTCGGCCATGAGAACCCCGACGGGGACTCGATCGGCAGCTCCGTGGCAATGTATCATTATCTGGCCTGGCTTGGCAAATCGGCTCACATCATTGTCAACAGCCGCCTGCCGGAGTTTTTCAGTTTTCTGATTCCGGAGGGCGCAATATCCTATTTTGCAGAAGACGCCGAAGGATGTGCCTCGAAGGTGGGCGCCGCCGACCTGCTGATATTCCTGGACATGAACGGGGTGAACCGTTCCGGAGATGTGTCCAAGCTGGTAGAGGCTGCCGCAGAGCGTCCCGACGGGCCGCGCAAGGTGCTCATAGACCATCATCTGGGGCCTCAGACAGCCGGCTTTGACGTGGTGGTCTCCGACACGGCGGTGTCATCGGCCTGCGAGCTTCTCTATCAGGTGCTTCTGGAGCAGCCGCCGGTTGGCGGGGCTGTGGACCGGCTCCCGCTCGAGTGCGCGACGGCTCTGATGGCCGGCATACTCACGGATACCAACAATTTTGCGAATTCTGTCTATCCTTCTACCTATCTGGCCGTCTCGGCGCTTCAGGGCAGGGGAGTGGACCGCGACCGCCTTTACGACGAGATATTCCATTCCTATTCCCAGCAGCGGATGCGCCTGATGGGGCACCTGCTTAAGGACAATATGCGCCTGACAGAGCCTTGCGTGGCTTATTTCACACTCTCCCTGGCCGACAAGAAAGAATACGGTTTTGTCAAGGGCGACAGCGAAGGCTTTGTGAATCTGCCGCTTGCGATCAAGGACGTGAAGATGACCGCCTTCTTTACCGAAGAGGTCGGTTTTGTGAAAGTTTCGCTTCGCAGCAAGGGAAATTTGGATGTGAATGAATTTGCGCACAAATATTGCAATGGAGGTGGACATAAAAACGCCTCCGGCGGCAAACTTTATATGACAATCGACCAGGTTCCCGCTTATTTCGAGAGCAAGGTCAAAGAATATTTCAGCAAATGAAACGACTTGCAATTGCTCTGACAGCCTGCTGCCTGCTCTGCTCGTGTGAGAGCGAGCTGGCCAACACCGCTATAAGTCAGGACGAGAAAATAGACAGTTTCATTAAGTCCAAGTATGCCGATACCCCCGTGGTATATAACAATGGCGTGAACCGCATACTGCTCGAAGCCGGCGACAGCACCGCCTTTGCCGCTGCCGGCGACAAGGTCAACTTCAGCTATGTGGCCTATCCTTTCAACAGCAGTATAGAGTCAAACCCCTTTGCCGCAGGCGAATACACTGCAGTCCTCGGCAGCGGGGAGATAATCAAGGGCCTGGAATACGGTATCGAGGGCATGTGCCCCGGAGAGCGCTCCTATATTGTTTTTTCCTGCAAATACGCCTACGGTGCCTCCGTGGCCGGCGTGGGGCGCGACAAGGCTCTGGCATTCGAAGTCGTACTGAATGAAATCAATCCTGAAGATGAATAAGATATTATATAGATGTTTATGTGCCGCCGCGGCGATTGCACTGCTGCCGGTTGCCTGTGCCAAATATGTGACGGAAGATAATCTCACTGCGCAGAAGCGCATCCGGGAGGCCTGGATGCGGGTCAACCTGGGCGAGGTTCTCTCTGCCGACGAAAACGGCTTGTATATACTCGACCGCGTCAATGGCAGCGGTTCGGTGGGCGACACCGCCTTTGTCATGCTGGACTACGTGGTCCGCGACCTGGACGGCAATTACACCAACTACACCACAGAAGAGGCTGCCCGCATCATGGGCAGCTATAGCGACGCCAAGTATTACAGCCCCGAGATTGTCCAGATGGGCAAGTATAAGCTCTACACTCCGGTGGAGAAGCTCGTCAAGAGTCTCGGCAAGGGCGGCAGCGTTAAATTCCTGCTCCCGCCGGAGGCGACGGTCTATGACTACCCCAAGGATCTGCGGAAGTACTACAAGAACTACGGCAACGACGGCACCAAGCCGGCCCTGACCGAGAACAGCCTGTACGAGATGACCGTGGTGGATGTGATAGACGATATCCACCAGTATCAGATCGACCGGCTGGAAGAATATGCCGATAAGAACTATGCCGGCGTCGATTCCATTGTCAAGGGTTTCTACATGGTCAAGCTCACCGAGAACCCTGTCGAGACCGACTCCATCCCCTCCGGCACCAGCGTCAATGTCAACTACATAGGTAAGCTGCTGGACGGATACTGCTTCGATACCAACATTGCCGATTCGGCCAAGGTCTATGGGCTGTACAATATCAGCAAGACTTATTCCCCGCTCTCCGTGACTTATCAGCCGAATGGCTATACAATCGGCGAGAACGGGGCAAAGAGCTATGCATCCGGGGTGGTCAACGGTTTTGCGATGACGGTGGGCCGCATGAGATACGGCGAGCGTGCGATCGCGTTCTTCTGGTCCAATCTGGCCTACGGGTCCTCGTCTTCCAGCAATTATCCGGCCTACGCCCCTATGTGCTTCTACATAGAAATCCCACCCAAGGAATAGAGTTCAGTGTTGATAAAAAACGGTCCCCGAACTTCGGAGACCGTTTTTTTAATAATCGCCATCAGGCGATAGCGCAGCGCGTGCGGGCAGGATTGCGGAATAGCCAGCGCGGAGCGGCGGGGTTTGGGGCAGCGCCCCAGTATTATAGGGCTTTTCCGTTGGAGCCGAGCACGTCCACGATCTTGTGGATGTAGAGTTTCTTCATCTCGTCGCGGGCGGGACCAAGATACTTGCGGGGGTCAAACTCGCCGGGCTTCTCGTTGAAGACCTTGCGAATGGCGGCAGTCATAGCCAGACGGCTGTCGGAGTCGATGTTGATCTTGCAGACTGCGCTGCGGGAAGCCTCGCGAAGCTGCTCCTCGGGGATACCTACTGCGTCGGGCAGGTTGCCGCCGTTGGCGTTGATGATATCGACATATTCCTGGGGAACTGAAGATGAGCCGTGGAGAACGATGGGGAAGCCGGGGAGCTTCTTCTCAATCTCGTGCAGCACGTTGAATGCCAGGGGCGGGGGAACCAGACGGCCGGTCTTGGGGTCGCGGGTGCACTGCTCGGGGCGGAACTTGTAAGCGCCGTGGCTGGTGCCGACGCTGATAGCCAGAGAGTCGCAACCGGTGCGCTTGCTGAAGTCGATGACCTCTTCGGGGCGGGTGTAGTGAGATTCCTCTGCACTTACCTCATCCTCTACGCCTGCGAGCACGCCGAGCTCGGCCTCTACAGAGACGTCGTATTTGTGTGCATATTCGGCAACCTTGCGGGAAAGCTCGATGTTCTCTTCGTAGGGCTTGCTGGAAGCGTCGATCATAACGGAAGAGAAGCCCATGTCCACGCAGCTCTTGCAAAGCTCAAAGCTGTCGCCGTGGTCCAGATGGAGGCAGATCTGGGGATGCTCCCAGCCGAGTTCCTTTGCATAAGCCACGGCGCCTTCTGCCATGTAGCGCAGCAGGGTCTGGTTTGCATAAGCGCGGGCACCCTTGGAAATCTGGAGGATCACCGGGCTCTTGGTCTCTGCAGCGGCCTGGATGATGGCCTGCAGCTGTTCCATATTGTTAAAATTGAAGGCGGGAATTGCATAGCCGCCTGCGACTGCCTTGGCAAACATCTCACGGGTGTTCACAAGGCCCAATTCTTTGTAAGAAACCATAGTTTATAATTTATTATTGAGTATATCCTTATTCAAGGGCACGCAAATTTATACAAAAAAGTTAATTTTGCCCTTATGAAACGGAAAGTTATTATTTTTTCGGCACCTTCAGGGTCCGGCAAGAGCACGGTGGTGAATCATCTGCTGGCCAAATGTCCTCAGTTGGAACTCTCTATCTCAGCAACTTCCCGCCCTCCGCGGGGCAGTGAGAAGGACGGCGTGGAGTATTACTTCCTCACCAACGAAGAGTTCGAGCGCCGGATTGCCGGCGGCGAGTTCGTGGAATACGAGCAGGTCTATAAGGGCCGCTACTACGGCACGCTCCGCAGCGAGCTGGAGCGCATCTGGGCCAAGGGGCACATCATAGCCTTTGACGTGGATGTCAAGGGAGGCGTGAACCTCAAGAAGATTTTCGGAGACGATGCGCTTTCCGTGTTCATACAGGCGCCGAGCGTGGAGGTTCTCCGCGAGAGGCTGGTCAAGCGCGGCACCGACACCCCGGAGGCCATAGAAGAGCGCGTGGCGAAGGCCGCAGAAGAGATGCGCTATGCGCCGCAGTTCGACTATGTGCTGGTAAACGACAAGCTGGACGTGTGCCTCAAGGAGGCGGAATCCCTGCTGGACCAATACTGAAGGGGACGCCGCAGGGTGGCGCTCTATTTCGGCACCTTCAACCCCATGCACGCCGGCCATCTGGCCATACTCAATTATCTGCGCAAGAAAGCTTTCGACGAGGTGCGGATGGTGGTTTCGCCGGTGAGCCCATTCAAGCCTGGCGGGGCGCAGACGGCGCAGGACCGCCTGGAAGCCGTACGGCAGAAGGTGGCGCAGCTTTGCCCCGACGTGGTTGTCAGCGATGTGGAATTCAATCTGCCCAAACCCAATTATACCATCAATACCCTCCGCCACCTGCAGCAGGCCGAGCCGGACACCGATTTCGTGATAGCGATGGGCGCCGACAATGTCGCGGGCCTGGAAGGTTGGCGCGAGTGGGAGTCCATAGTCCGGGATTTTGAGATTTGGGTGTACCCGCGCAAGGGCTACTATGTCAAGCGCAAATGCAAAAAGCTCGGGGCAAGGTTCCTGGAAGACGCAGCCCTGGTGAACATCTCTTCTACACAGATAAGAAGTGGCAAGGCCGATAAGAATCTGATGCTATGATATACGGGCAACTCTCTCCGGAAGCCTTTGACAGTCTGGCTTCCCGCATTCTCTACGAAGACAATCACCTGCTCATAATAAATAAGAGAGTAGGGGAGATCGTGCAGGGCGACAAGACCGGCGACGAGCCCCTGTGCGAGACTCTAAAGGCCTTCATAGCCCAGCGCGACGGCAAACCCGGCCGCGTGTTTATGGGCGTGCCCCACCGGCTGGACCGCCCGGTGAGCGGCATAGCCGTGTTTGCCAAAACCAGCAAGGCCCTGGAGCGCCTGAACGAGGCTTTCCGCAGCGGCGACATCCACAAGACCTACTGGGCGCTGACCTGCGCCGCCCCTTCTCCGGCAGAGGGCGAGCTGGAAAACAAGCTGTTGCGCAACGAAAAGCAGAACAAGTCCTATATATGCAACAATGACAATCCGGCCGCCAAACTGGCCCGCCTGCGCTATCGCACCCTGCGGCAGTTTGACCGCTACACCCTGGTTGAGGTGGAGCTTCTCACCGGCCGCCATCACCAGATACGCTGCCAGCTTGCCGGCATCGGCTGCCCCATCAAGGGCGACCTGAAATACGGCGCGGCCCGCAGCAACCGCGACGGCGGCATCTGTCTGCATGCGCGCAGCATCACCCTCATGCATCCGACCCGCAAAGAGCCTGTGACAGTGGTGGCTCCGGTCGCCTGGCCGCCCTTCGTGCAGGAATAAACCACCCTTTTTGACATCCTTTTTCTGCCATTGTGTCAGTTTTATCCCGCTGGCATAATCTTCGTATTTTCTTCTGCCAAACAATTGAAACTGACAAAAGAAAATTAAAATATTACGAATATGGGAACGATTATAGGAATTGACCTTGGTACTACCAACTCTTGCGTTGCCGTTATGGAAGGCAACGAGCCTGCTGTGATTATCAACAGCGAAGGCAAGCGTACAACTCCGTCTATCGTGGCATTCACCGACAACGGTGAGCGCAAGGTAGGCGACCCTGCAAAACGTCAGGCCATCACCAACCCCCAGCGCACCATCTACTCCATCAAGAGGTTCATGGGCGAGAAATACTCGAGGGTTCAGTCAGAAATCAACCGCGTTCCGTTCGCAGTGGAGCGCGGCGACAACGACACCCCGCGTGTCAAGATAGACGGCCGTCTGTATTCTCCTCAGGAGATTTCTGCAATGATACTGCAGAAGATGAAAAAGACTGCAGAGGACTATCTGGGACAGCCCGTTACAGAGGCTATCATCACAGTGCCTGCATATTTCAGCGACTCTCAGCGCCAGGCCACCAAAGAGGCCGGCGAGATTGCGGGCCTGACCGT
>CACXHG010000078.1 GCA_902767355.1 uncultured Bacteroidia bacterium | reverse complement strand
GGCAGGGGCCACCTTGGCCAGCAGATAGTGCATCAGGAAAAATACTCCCACGGCCAGGGGGATGGAGACCAGGCCCACCTTCCACTCGAAGGGGCGTATCATGATCTTGCCCTGGTTTTCGGTGCCGGCCTCTTTCTTTTTACTGCGGGTCCAGTCCAGCAGGCCGTAGACGCCGGCCACTATCAGATAGCCCTGCACGCCGGCCATGGCATAGAGGCCGTTGTACAGATACACGCTCAGGTAGGCCATCGCCGCCAGTATGGACAGATACCACATGAGCGGCTTCTGGAGAATCTGAAAGATTACATAGGCAAAGGCGATACCTGCTGCCAGATATTCGAAATAGTGAAAAAATACCTCCGGAGTCATAATTCAAATAACGGTCAGAAAGTGCAAAAATAATAACTTTGCGGACAAATAAATCCTTTAAAGTCCATTTATCGTCATGAAAAGATTCATCTTACTGTCTGCCCTGCTGGCCTTTGCCCTGAGCGCTAACGCCCAGATGTTCGATTTTGCAGCCAACACCCGTCGCCTGGAAGCCGGCTTCACCGCCGGAGTCACCACCGGCGACAGCGGCTCGTTCAAAGCCGACGACGCCAGATTCGGCTTCGGAGCCTATCTGCTGGCCTCCGGCTTTTATCTGGACTTCATACGCTCCGACGCGCAGCACCGCTACTACAACACCATCGAAAACGTGCAGTGGGAAGACACTCGCTCATTCAGCATCAACGCCGGCTATCAGATACCGATTCTGCCCTGGCTTAGGATAATGCCCGTGATAGGCTATGCGCAGAACAACCACGGCATAACCGACGGGACCCGGATGAAAGCCGACACCGGCGACTACACCACGACCTGGTACCACCCCTACTCGGTGGATCCCGAATCCCGCCAGCACCATTTCAACTATGGCGGCGGCCTTTCCATCCAGCCCTGCAAGTGGTTCAGCATCAACGCCATCGCCACACGCCGCGCCCTCTATGGCGGCATCGGCATAGACATCCTCTCCATCGCCGGCGGCAGGTAGCCGGCCTGCCCATAACAGAAAAAGGATGTTGCGCACAACTTGCACAACATCCTTTTCTTATTATCAGGAGTACGTCTTACTCGCCGAGGATCTTGACTTCGAGGACGCGCTCGCGCTCGCGAACCTGATCCCAGTCGATGAAGTAGATGAAGCCGAAGTCGCCGAGGCTCAGCACGCCGTCGTCTATCATCAGGGTCTCGCTGCGGCCGAAGAAGCTGCTGCGCAGATGGGCGTCGGTGTTGAGGCTGCCGCGCTCTACCTCACCGGGGTGAGCAAGTGCAAATTCGATATGTTTGGGACCCGGGTGCAGGTACTGGCCTTCGTAGCGGCAAGTGGGCACGAGTTTCTCCATGATGTTGATAAGGTCCTGCTGCAGGAACTCGCGGTTGAAATAAGTCACGTCGTGGGAGCACTCCTGGATCATCACGGAGCAAGTGGTGTGGTGCGAATAAAGCACGCAGATACCGTCTTTGATGCCGCTCTCGGCAACGATCTTCTTAACCTGCTCGGTTACATTGTGGAAATCGGGCATGTGGTCCTTGGACTGAACTTTAACTTTTCCTTTGTAAATTTTCATGATACTACTTATTAATGTTACTAATGAGATGTCATTATGATTTACTAACAACAGGGAATGAATCATTTATGGTGCCAATCCCGAATATAGGCTGTCTCGAAGGGGGACTCAGACATAGAACCTGTGCTCTCTTGCAATGTGACATCTATTCTTAATCTGCCTCCTACATTAACCTCTTGCGAGTCAAAACCGGTATAACTGAAAACCAATTTTGCGTTGGGTGGGCACTCTATTGAATATTTGCCGTCACTATCAGTTGTTGTCCCGGATGCTGTTCCTTTTATTAAAACCGTAGCGCCGATAAGAACACCCCCTGCGCTACTGCTTACAGTCCCTTTGACAGGCTGAAATGCAAACAACGGTGATGTTGAAAAAAGGATTACGATAAAAAACAAGAGCTTTTTCATTTTTAGTGTGTTGTTTGTTTGTTAAATTTATAAGATACTGATATCATAATATTCCTCCCGTACACAGGAGTCCAACTCTGTGTTATCATAGCAGCACTGATGTCGGTTTTATACAATGACCTGGAGTTAAGGACATCATACCCCCATAGTCCTATTATAAGCCGCCTATCCTTCAACATAACAAATTCAATTCCTGCATTCAGCGTGTGAAGATAATGATTTGTTCCGGTTCCTGAAACATAAAATACGCTTGAGTGATAGTAATTAGCTCCAAGTTTCAGCCTTTCAGCAACATACCAACGGAAATTGGAAGATGCCTCAGTTACAGACCTTCTACAAAAATGGTTTTCATTTGAAGTGAACCCGACATCAGCGTAAGACATTGTGCCAGATATAGAGAGGCGTCTTGTCGGTTTAAAAGAGAACCCAATAATACCAGATATTGACCCTTCCGACAAAATAGTAATGTCATCTCCTGTAAATAATGGTTCACTCAAAAAACGCCCCCCCACTGAAAGATAATAATTAAGTCTATTGTTTAGGATCAGACCAGAGTACTTAGTTAACATGGAAATGTTTAATGCAGGACTGCTTGAATTGTCAAAAGTATATAGCATAGTCCCGGGCAAAACACTATAGCCATCACATTTATCAAGAATACAAAGAGTGTCAAAATAGTCTATTCTGGATACAATCGGATTAATGGTACACATTCCTTCCAAGGCCGCTATGATGCTCCCTGAGGTACCATTTTTAAAATGTACAGTTCGCGGTGAATATTTTACATTAAAATTTGTCACATATCCTTGCTTGAGATCAGGGTTACCAACTGTAAGAACCATAGGGTTTGAATCGGAGACCCTGTTACTGATTTGCGCGAAAGCTGGCAATTGTGCATATGAAAAGGCTTCCACTTTGAGTATAGATGAATAATTGTACACGAATTCATATACTAAAGTAACAAAACTTCGCTTTTTGTCAAAAAATACCGGGATATACTCTTCATTAAAGATCTTTGAATTTTTCAAGGACACGCCGGCAAACAGCGAATGCATGTTCTTATTGGCATACCAGGCTGAAACCAATATGGAACTATTCCATTGATTACGATGATGGTGAAAGGAATTCTTGAAATCATATTCACATAGAATGGGATCGAATTGGTTCCTTGACAACAACTGCGAATCTGAATAATCGTAATTAGTTTCAAAAGCTATAGTCAAATCCATTGATGCGCCTTTTGGGTATAATATCTTTTTATTTATACCTCCGCTTAGCTCAGCAAATGCTTTGGAACCCGCACCATTACCTGACACATTCATCGGAAGAAATGAATCTCTCAATGTATCAACTCTTGAAATGCCCTGGGTTTGGTTAGATACATTACCACGCAAATGAATGTATGGGCGGTATTTAACAGCGTCATTATTCGTCCAGGATACAGTTACTCCCGAATAAAAATCTCTGTTGCTTTTTTTAGATTGCTGGTCAAACCGCATATCATCCTCCAACTCAATTGATGTAAGATATCTGCGATTGATGGTTGTATTATCATTTGATAATTTACCGACGACCTCGACATTGAATGACTTCAATGGTGTATCATCAAGTTTCAAGGAGATCCTGCCTGTATGAAGACCCTTACCCACAACAGTTGACAGAGTGTCATATATTTGTTGCCTAGGAATCGACCCGCTCGAAAAGTACTCTACATAAGATTCCGCCAAATCTTTTGAATAAGAACAATCATAATTGTATTTGATATTGATACTGTTGCCATATAAACGATTCTTCCAATGCTTTGACAAACTAATATCAATTGCTGCAGACTCCTTATATGAATCAAGCGGCTTCGCTGTCTGCTGGACGTACTTTCCTGCATCTGCCTCACTCCAATAGCTTGGTGGACTGCAGGAGATGTTATTTAAAAAAGCTTTGATATGTGTTTCCAGTTTTTCAGAATGATGGGCAGCACCTCCAGCAACGGCATAGCGTGTCTGAGACGAAACATCCGCCCCGACGGCAAGGCCTGCTGAAGCCACATCCATTGTCAGTATATATTCTTTGGTGATAATATCCAGAACCCTTTGTTTCGGTGCATAACGGTTACCCCTTCTTGCGTCAACTGGCGATAGTTCATCATAAATTCTAATCTGCGTCACGTCATCTGCCTTCAATGCATCAAATGCAGAGATGACTCTATCGCCGAATACCAACGTTCCATTTACATATGCACGCACCACTGTACGCCCATCAACAGTAATTGTATTATCTTTTAAGACAAAGCCAGGAATCTGCGAAAGTAAACTACGCAGATTATCATCACATGATGACTTTATTGCTTGCGTATTAACAATAGTTGTATCTTTAATTCTTTTAAAGAGAGGTATTTCCGCAACTATATAGGCTCCGCTCAATGTATCCTGTATCTCATTCATAGTAAAATATATGAGGTTATCTCCCGACGCCAAATCATAAACATCAGTAATGGTTTTCATCCCAAGATGTTGAATCCTGATGCCCACACGCTGAGCGGGTATGTTCCTGAAATAGAAAACACCCTTACTATTTGTTGTTGTAGCAAGCGAATCCTCGATACCATCCTTCAAAAAAAACACCTGCGCCGTGCATCGTATAAGCCCGGTTCTTTCACCCGAAAGATTATTGAACACCTCAACCCGACCAATAATCTTTGCCATAGAATCTGCCTTCATCTCAGCCCCATGCATAAGATAGGGCTGAATTAGCAACAAACTGACATACAGATATTTTTGATAGCTTTTCACAAAGAAGGATACTCGTGTCGAAATCTTTATTTCTTGTGGACTTCGTCCCAGGCGCGGCGCACTGCGGCAATCATCTCTTCCATAGCGGCTTCGGGGTCTTCGGCCCGCATCACGCCGCTGGTTGTGCCGGTGGCGTCGGCGCCGGCGCGTATCACATTATAGACGTCCTGAGCGCACTTGATGCCGGCCGCCTGGAGCACCTGAATCTCGGGGTTGACCTTCTTGATGGCGGCGGTGGTGGCGCGCACGTATTCCTCGTCGCTGGTAACGCCCGTACCGATGAGTTCGGAGGGCTCCGCCACAATCACATTCGGGTTAAGCAGCGCCACCGCTTCGGCTTCTTTGAGGCTGTCGGCGCAGATGATGGATACCAGACCCACCTCGTCGGCTCGCTTGATGCTGGCGGCCAGATCGGCCAGAGTCACCGGCTTTTCGGCATGATTGAGCATCACGGCATGGGCGCCGGCGGCCTTCACGGCCTCTGCCAGGATGGAGCCCTGCCCTCGCCCTACCGGGATGGGGTCGATGTGCTGGGCCACAATCACGATATTCTTGGTTTCGTGCGCAAGCATATACAAATCGCTCGGCTGGGGAGTCATGAGTATGCGCACGTCATATTTCTGCGCTGCTGCGTCGGCTGCCTTGGCCAGGCGGAGCAGGCGCTCGCCGTACATATAGGCCTTGGGGCCTATCTCAAAGAACGGCGGCTCTATCTTAAATCCTTTATACATAACGATTTATTTGTTCAATCTATCACCTACAGCTCCGCCGGGATGGATAAGGGCGAACTGCTGCAGGGTATAATCTGTCATAACCATAAGCGCATTGAGCATAGCGTCGAAGATGGCCACTGTGACCACATAGCTGGTGGTAGCCATCACATTGAGGCAGTCGCTCTCGCGCTCTATCTTCATGGGCACCACTATCTGCGCTTTCTGCGCCAGGATGGAGTTAAGGTTTTCGGTGACGGCAATCAGGGTCACGCCCTTCTTGTTGCACACGTCGATGATGGGCAGCAGCTCGGCCGTCTTGCCGCCTCGGGACACCATTACCACGGCGTCGCCCTTCTTCATGCAGCCCATGCCGCCGTGCACGGCCTCTGCGGGAGAGAGAAACTGCGCGCCGCGCTCTATGCAGCAGAGCGAGTGGGCGAACTTTTTGGCAGCGATGCCGCTGGAGCCGCTGGCGCAGGTGGTGATGCGCGGGGCTGTGGCGAGCACCTTGACCGCCTCGTAGAAGGCATCCTGGTCCATATAGCCGGCGATATCCGCTATCGCCTTGGCCTCTATGGCGATGGATTCCTTTGCCCTTGCAATTACATCCTCTTTAGTCATTTTCATATCGATACTTTTTTACTTGTTTGCATTTTTTGCGATAGTTGCGGCGCCTTTGGTGGCCAGTTCGCCGGACGCCTGCGGCAGATATTTGCGCTGCAGCATATCCTCCTTTATCTGGAGCCACAGGGTGTTGCGCGCCCCGCCGCCGGACGGAATTATCTCTGTGACCTGCCTTTCGGGGTCCAGAGCATCTACCAGGCCCACCAGCGTGGCGGCGGTAGATTCAAATATTGCGCGCAGGAAGTGGCCCGGCGTATGCTCCGGCCTTATGTTGACAAAGCCTTCCAGGCCGGGATAAGTGTCGCTGCGCGGAAGGGCCTTGAGGCCGTCGCAGCCTGCGGGAACGCGGCGCGCCTCGTCCTCCAGCTGGAGGATGGTCTTGCCGGGGGCATAGTTATTCTGATACCACTCCACGGCTGTAGCGCCATTGGAATCGAAGGCCATCTGGAAATAGCGGCCGGCTTGCGGGCCGGGACCGGTGATGACGCCCTTGCGGGGAGAATAGCCCTCGCGGTAGCCCACCGCAGCCAGCACCGTGCCGGTGGATTCGCTGATACGGCGGCCGGCGAGAATGCCGGCTCCGATAGCCACGGCATAGTGGTCCAGGCAGCCCAGATACACGGGTGTGCCCTCTTTGAGACCCGCCAGCGAAGCCCCGCGGCCGGTTACATTTCCGGCCAGCGTGCCGGACGGCATCGGGGT